>JBKPQI010000154.1:0-6114 GCA_046733975.1 Verrucomicrobiota bacterium | reverse complement strand
TCTCTGACCAAGTCGGACCGGCCGTATTTCATCAGCAGCCACGCGATCTGGTGGTAACGCTTCAAGTGCTGCGGTTTGAGTGAGATCGACATGACGCGGAAATAATTCTTTGATCAACCAGAATTCGTATTTGGAAGGCTAAGTGGAGGGACCGAGCCCGTCACCCCGAGCGAAGTCGAAGGCTCCCGACGCCGAACCCGATGACGGAATCAGGATCGCTCTAAAAAGGTGAGGGGCCCGAGTCGCCGCGGCAACCGAGCCCCTCCAGTTTCAGGAAATTTCGCGAGCGTTACGCTGCTCTCTTGTAACTCATTTTGTCATCCGCCTCCAGCCAGTCAAAGAGTGGCGTGCTCTTCGGATCCTGTCCGGTCGATGACTTCAGAGCATCCACATACCAGTCGCGTTTCTCCGGATTGTGATAAGGATTCTCTTTCATCACTTGCTCACTCCAGGCTTGCTTTTCTTTCTCATCCCTCGGAATGCCGTTGGCATCCAGCCATTCGGCTATGTCGGCATCACCCGCTCCGGTTTCGACGAACGCCTTGAAATCATCCCCCTTAACGCCCTTGAATCCGAAGAGCATGTTATCAAGCGGACAGTCAAAATGATAATCGCCGATGTCCCCCCAGAGCAACGCCCGGCATTTGTCGATCGTGCGCCCCAGAACGGCGTAGCCGCCGACTCGCGTTTTCGGACTGCGTGGCGGTTCCTTTGTCAGGTCTTTACCTTTTGTATTCATGAGAAAAAATAAGGCCTTGAGCTGAACTCGCAACAAATGAACGCAAACGCCCGACGGCATACGAAAGATTGGTATGGCACAACAGAAGGAAAATATATCTACGATTAATGATTTGATCGAAACGTTGAAGGACGGGCAGGAAGGATTCCGTCAGGCAGCCGAAGCAGTGAAGGATCCTGAGCTTAAATCTTTGTTTAATGAATATTCGCTGCAGCGTTCGCGTTTTGCTGGCGAACTACAAAGCGAAGCTGTGACACTGGGCGAAAGTAAACCGGAAGACAGTGGCAGCGCCGCGGGTGCGCTACATCGGTCGTGGATCAACCTCAAGGGTGCAATCGCGAAACATGACGATCACGCCATCTTGGAGGAGTGCGAGCGCGGAGAGGATTCGGCCGTTCACGAATACCAGGAGGCATTGGGTGATGAGGATCTCACGGGTCCAGTCCGCGAAATTGTTTCGCGCCAATACGAAAAGGTGAAGACTGTGCACGACCGCATCAAACAGTTGCGCGACGCGACAGCGAGCTAAGAGACAAACGCACACGTCGCCCCGGCGTGTTTTGGCTGTCGGGGGGGTCACAGCCCGCCGCTACAGTACGCCGATGGAACATCGGTGCCTGCCGGTGGCGCTTATATTTTCTTCGCTTGCGCTTGTTCACGCCGGACCGATCGCGCCGCCGCCGCCGGGCAAGCTCTATCACGGCGTCTATTTCGGCGGTGTCGGCACTGATACGCACGACCCGACCGAGCATGATTTTTCGCGAGAGGATATCGAACAATACGAGAAGACTGTCGGCGCCAAAACCACTTGGGTTTATTTTTCCGACAACTGGTTCGAATCGCGAAAATTTCCGGAAACGACATGTTCTTCCATCCGTCAGCTCGGGAAAATTCCTTTTCTGCGTCTGATGTTGCGTTCCGGTGTTGATCAAAATCAGACCGAGAAAGTATTTTCGCTTGATCAGATAATGGCCGGGAAATTTGATTCCGACCTTCGCGACTGGGCGCACGGCGCTAAACATTTCGGAACGCCGATCTTGGTGGAATGGGGAACGGAACCAAACGGCAAGTGGTTTAGCTGGAACGGCAGCTGGAATGGCGGAAAAAGCGTGGGTCCGGCAAAGTACGTCTCCGCTTATCATCATATCGTTGATTTGATACGCAGCGAAGGCGCCGACAACGTGCAGTGGGTCTGGCACGTGAACTGGTTCGATGTCCCGGAGCAAAAGTGGAACGCGTTCGAAAATTATTTTCCGGGGGAAAATTACTGCGACTGGGTCGCGCTTAGTGTTTACGGTCCAACAACACCGCGCACTCGAGACGGCGCAGAAAGTTTCGCATTTAAACTCGACGAAGCTTACCCGAGATTACTCAAAGTTGCACCCGGCAAGCCGATGATCATAGCCGAGTTTGCTTGCGACCTGCACAACAAACGTTGCAGTGCCGCGGACTGGGCGCGCGGCGCCCTCGAAGAAATTTTCTCGGCGAAACGGCCCGCCTTGGTCGGCTTTTGCTGGTGGAACGAAGGCTGGCAAAACGACGATCACAAGAAAAATGACACCGACATGATCATCTGGCACGATCCCAATCTGGCGGGGGTTTTCCGTGACGAATTAGCCCGGCACTTCGACAAGATTCAAGAGGTGCCGGTGATTAACAACCTTTCCCCCAATCGATAACTACCTGGCTAACGATTCCGGCACGCGTTAATTAACTACCGAAACATCATTGGCAGTTCTCAAACGCCTGCCATACTCGGCGCACTTGAAACGCCGAATCAAACGAATCGCACCAGTGCAGGCGGGTCAAATGCTCGGTGTTCTTTACGCTTGCATGGGGTTGATCGTTCTTCCTTTTTTCGCGCTCGCCGGCGCTTGCTGGCGCGTTTGCGCAACATGCAGGGCACGCGCAAAACGCCCCACCTGCAGCGCTCACTGCCGGAATAATGTTCGGTTTCGCCGTTTTGCTACCGATCATCTACGGCGTGATGCGATTCGTTGGCGGAATCATCGCGGCTGCTATCTACAATCTCATCGCACAATGGATTGGTGGCATTAACGTCGAAGTCGAATAGCTCGTCTTATCGCGAAGAAAAGTCCGTGTCGGGGAGGGCGCCCAAACCAACACTTGGGGCGCGTGTGTTCACGAATCGTCAAATCCGCGTTATCGGCGGTTTTTTATTCGAAGCACTTCGCGTCATCGAACGCAGCGGCAGCGCGTTCCTGCTGATGAAAATGTGCCAGGTACTGGCCGCGGCTCACCAGCATGACTTTGTAAGTCGGCAAAACCTTTAGTTTCACCACATCGTCATCAGCGAACCGAATCGTGCCATCGTTAAGCCCGCGTGTTTGCAAGTGGGGCTCGCCCGGATCATGAAATTCGTTATCGCGTCTTAATTGAAAGACGAGCCCGCGCGGAACAGCCTGAAAATTGTGGGTAAGCCACTCAATAAAATTTATGTTCTGACTTTCTTTACTCAGGATTAACTCTGCCGTCACGTAAACGGGCGCAATCTCGAGTTGTTTATTAACAAACGATTGAAGCATCTGTTCGAAAGCGTTTTCGATCCGCAGCGTCAACGCAGTGCTTTTGGCGTAGAGATCGGGATCCTGCTCCCATTTTTTCAGCTCAGTAAGATAAGCATCAACTTTATCGCGCGAACGCTCGATTAAGGCCGGGTAACTTCGTTGCAGGTAATCGAAATACCAGGAGCGGCGGAGCAGTTGAAGGTCGATCGCTTGTATATCAACGCGCCGATGCTCGATCTCGCGTGTATACAACATCGGCGAAGCGACCTGCCAGTCGAGTGTCAGCAATAAACCGTTTGGTTCGATCGTGCTCTGGATATTCTCTACATAGTCATGCGCAACGACATGGCGAGTGCGATTTGTGTAGGGCCAGTGAGCAACAAGCGCCAGTAACGGGATTAACAATAAGATCAATCCCGCCGCAGGAGCTCGGACAGCCGGTGCGATATGCCGAAGAATTTCGCGTACTCCATAGCCGCTGGCGGCGGCAATGGTAATAAATGTGGGCAGGTAATAGGCGTCCTTGTCCTCGGCAATCTCGTAGTTTAACGCGTAGCCGACGTTAAATATGACGATGAAAACGAGAAACCAGAAGGTGGTGCGGTCGCGACGGAACATCGAGATGCAGCCAATGGCCGCAAAAAAAAGAGGCAAAGGCAGCCAGCGCGAGCTAAACTCGCGGAGGAAGAAGGTAACGAACTTACCGAACTCCTGTCCCGCGATTGCCGGCGTAAATGAGACAAAGACCTGATATTGTCGACCGGTGATGTGCCACCACAGCGTCTGGAACGAGCTTGGATCGCCCCAGTTTAGAATGGGCCGCGTCGACGCGGCCAGCGGCAAATAACTATCGACGACGATCAGGGCAGCTAGCGAAACGGCTGCGGCATAGAGGAGTCTTCTGCTGGTAAAGAACCTAATTCCCTGTGTCCTCCAGACCAGCACCGCTAAAGCGGGTAGTAGTAAACCGACGGTAACGTGGTGAACTCCGAGGGCCATGGCGAAGACCACGGCGGCGGTATACAACCAAACATCGTAAGCAGTAATTGCCGGTATGGTTCGACGTGACTTACTTTTTGCAGTTGCATACTTGACGTCGTTCGCGATGCATGTGCGCCATCGCAGCATCAGAAACGCAATAGTCAGAATGAGAAAGGTATTCAGACTATATACTTCGGCGATCGTGGCGTACGACCACAGAGTTCGCGAACAAGCTAAAATTAAGCCTGCGCTGATTGCTGAAAGAAGTTTGACCCAACATTCGACAAAACTGTGTTCTGCTTTTGGTTCAGATTTGCCTGCTTTCTTGCGTGTTTCGTTTCCTCGCTGTGATAAAAATGAACTGCTGCCAGTTAATTCCGCGGCAACCAGGGTAAGCATCCCACAAGCGAAGGCGGCAAAGATGGCCGAGGCGAAGTTGATTCGCACCGCCACGCTGCCAAAGGGTAAGAGTGAGAAAAGATGAGCAAGCATGAGGTACAAGGGAAAGCCGGGTGGGTGTGCGACACCCAAAAATCGAGCGGCTACCATCAGCTCGCCGCTATCCACCAATGTCACCGTCGGCGCTAGGCTCAACCAGTATAACAATAAGGCAGCAAGAAAAACGAAGGCCGCCCCAAGCAGCGTCGCAGTCCTAGTTGATTCTTTGCTGGAGGGCTGGGTCACGGATTGAAGGAAGGACCTATACCACATGTCCGGCGGCAGATGACGCAATTGAGCATAGATCCGATATTTAAAGTCCCGCAGCGCAGTCGGCTAGCCCGTTATGTCCGACAGCTTGCTCACGTACGGACCAGAGTGCAGAACACTCGTCGGTACGCGAGAAATGCGTGCTTCGTTAGCTCGCTTTTGGGAGTTCCCGCTCCGCTTGCAGGAGAATACAGGGACCGTTGTTGTTAGAGGTCATCTCTTTGTTCAACAAGCGAACGGATCTGAGGCCAGCATCCCACAGCATATCAATCAGCGACCCGAGAGTAGGAAGAAAAGATTCCACCTCTCCGCCGCTCAATGGATGATCTACGCTTTCGCGAAGTATGCGCCCGCGAAACTTACCTTCTGTGCGCGTACTTTCCGTTTCGTCGCAGATCACGGTCCAAAGCCACAGGAAAGTTGTACTTTTACCAGCCTGGGCAAGAAACGTTGCCGGGTCGCGCAGGTGATAAAGCAAACCAACGCAAAAGATGGCATCGTATTGCTGACTCCAAACGAACTGTGGATCGGCTAAGTTTTCCTTGAGCCAGCGGATGTTCGGCACGTTGTACAACGACGCTAGGAAGCGCGCCTTCCGTAAATTATTTTCGCGCAAATCTGTCGCGATGATCTCGGCCTTAGGGAACGCATCAGCCAATCGCACGGTGTGACCGCCTTCCAAACAGCCGCACTCCAGGATGCAGAGTCGTGATTGGTGATCCGCTATTCTCCCAGCATGGGATTGAAACGCAGTAATAAAGTTCGTAACCCGACGGTCATCCTTGGTGATGTAGTCGCCGCCGTAGTGCTCGCCTTCAAAGTCGAAGCCGGTGATCCACGGTCCTAATTCTTCAACTTGTGCTCGAACCAGCGACGTAGCAGGTGTCACCGGGAGCGAACTAATCGGTGATTTCGAGACCCATTTGCCGCGCGGTGCCGGCAATAATACGAAACGCGGCTTCATCGTTCCGCGCATTCAAGTCCTTTGCCTTTGTCTTAACGATGTCCATGACTTGTTTGCGCGTCACCTTCCCTACCTTGGCCTTGTTAGGTTCTTTCGATCCAGCAGCGATGTTGGCTGCTTTCTTTAACAAGACCGCTGCGGGCGGACTCTTGGTAATGAAGGTGAAGGATTTGTCTTTGAATACGGTAATGACC
>JBKPQI010000153.1:0-4287 GCA_046733975.1 Verrucomicrobiota bacterium | reverse complement strand
CAATGTTGTGGCCAACGGATTGGACTGGAAGGCGGGTGACGAGGTCGTCTGTTACTTGGATGATTATCCCGCAGACGTTTATCCGTGGCTCAGCCTCGAGCGAAAGGGAGTGAAGCCCGTGTTGCTGCAAACCGAACGGCTGGGCGAAATCACTCCGGAGGTGGTAGAGCGTGCTCTGACCAAACGGACGCGTCTGGTCGCGCTCGCCAGTGCCAATAACGCCAGCGGATACCGAATCGATGTTGAGACAATCGGGAAGATGTGCGAAAAACGCGGCATTCTCTTTTCCATCGATGGCATCCAAACGCTCGGTGCGTTTTCGATCCCGCTCGAGCACGTCGATTTTGTCAGCGCAGGTGCGCAGAAATGGATGCTTGGTCCTTCTGGCGCAGGAATTTTGTTTGTTAAAAGCAGCCGGCGCGAGTCACTGCGGCCGATGGTACTTGGCGGCTGGAATGTGGCGTCACCTAATTTCGTTGCGCAACGCGAAATCAGGTACGAAGAAGGCGGGCGCAAGTTTGAGCCCGGCGGTTACAATAACATCCCCATCGCTGGAATGCGGGGGGCGATAGCGCTGCTGAGCGAAATTGGTATTCCAAAAATTTCAGAGCGAATTTTGTCGTTGATTGCGACATTGAAAAGCAAAGTTGATCCGACTGATTTTGAATTCCTCAGTCCAGACGGAAATTGGGATCGCGCCAGTTTCCTGACCTTTCGTTCGTGGCGGGTTGATTCGGAGCAACTCGTCGAGGAGTTGGCAAAAAATGACATCATTGTTTCGTTGCGGATCGACCGGGCAAATCGCGCCTGGATTCGAGTGAGCCCGCACTTCTACAACACCTTCGCGGAGATGGAACACATCGCCGAGGTTTTGAATCGGCGCTGAGGCGGTTTTCACACGCGCCTTTGAACCCGGAGGCACAGGCGCTGCCGTGTCGCAAATTTCCGGGCGGTCCGGACCGGAGTGGTACTACAGCGCGCGCCCTCCAGTTTGTGATGGATAAGTCGCCCAAGGTTGAGCGATTAGAATCCCTCCGCTCTAGTCGGCAGTTGGAAACAGCCGTTCCTTGTGCGCGCGTCGATTCCTACTTCATCAGCAGCACGGAGCGGCTGCGTTTGATTTCGCGCGTGATCTTGCGATGCATGTGCGCCGGCATACCGGTCACGCGTCGCGGCAGGATTTTGCCACTCTCGGTCACGAACTTTTTCAGCAAATCCGGATTTTTGTAATCGATCGCCTCGCTCGCAATATCAATGCGGCGTCGCGGCATGCTGCGATTAGCACGACGGAAAGCGGAGCGGCGTTTGGCAGTCTTGGGTTGCATTAGTGCCGGATTTCCCGATGGAGGGTGTGTTTTTTCAAAAACGGATTGTATTTCTTCTTTTCCAAACGATTGGGCGTGCGAGGGCTCTTTTTGTTCCGGCTCGACATGTAGCGCGAGGGCGGTTTACCCAGAGCTTTCGCTTCCGTGCATTCCAGGGTGATAATTTCCTGTGGCATATACCGGCTATTCTTTCTCCGGAGCCTGCGCCGGTTGCTCTTCCTCCTCGGTCTCAGGCGCCTCTTCTTCGGTTAAACCGAAAAGTGAGGTGACGGATTGCCGGACACGGGAAGCTTTACTTTGTTTCTCCAGCTGGGACTGACATTCCACCGTGAAACGCGCGAATGGAATTGCTTCCAAGCGAGCCCGCGGAATTTGTTTGCCCGACATTTCACAGATGCCGTACGTGCCAAGCTCGATTCGCTTGAGCGCCTGATCGATCTCGTAAAGTGCGTCCTGTTCCTGAGAAAGCAGACTGAGCGCGAAATCGCGGTCGTAGGCGTCTGAGCCAGCGTCTGCCTGGTGCATGCCGAAAGCAGATGCCTCACTTCCTTCCGCGCGCGAGCGCAAAGTATCCTGGGCAACACCGGCCATGGAATCCACCATGGCATCACGTAATTGCAGCAACTTTTCCTTCTGCGTCTTGGTAAAAGCATCCAGGCGCCGCGGTTTGTGATTGTCCCGGAAAATTTCTGTCGGCGATTCAGACGGATGCGCAGCTTTCGAGCGAGCGGTGCCGTGTTTCGCCTTGACCTTGCCTGCTGTCGGGCGCTTAGCCTGCTTCTTCGAGCCCTGGGCAGCCTTGCGGGCAGCAGGTTTTTTCGCCTTGTGCGAGGCAGTTTTTTTCTTCGACATCGCCATAAAATCAAATCTCGCGCACGCATTGGCACGGCGCGAGGAGAGCGCATAATTAAGAACAAATCTCCAGAGGCGCAAGCGGAGATTTGAACCGGTACGAAAGCGTTTGCGTCTAGGAGCTTGCGCTGGAATAGCGTCGCAGGGCAAAGCGCCAAAACAGACGTGACGACCAGAAGATGATCAGGGATGCTGCGATCATTTGCAGCATCAACGGCAGCGGTTGTCCAAGCGATTTTATCAGCACCCGCGCTGGAATATTCGCAACAATTACTACGGGGATAATCCAGCTAAAAATCAGACGAAAAAGCCGCGGATAAATGACATCGGGATAACGGGCGATGTTGAGGAAATTAAAATAGCCGTAAACGAGGCCTTGTGCGCGGACAATCCAAAAGCTTACTGCCGCCAGGTTCAGCATGATGGAATAATGAATGGCGATGCCGAATCCGATCGCGACCAGATAGAGCAGGATGTGAACGGGATGAGGCATGACGTTGAGGCGAGTCAGCGAAACTGCAACCACCACTCCTCCGAGGATGGCGTTGACCACACTATCGAGTCCGAACTGCTTCGTTGAGACGGCGAACTGGCTGTCGATTGGCAGCACGAGCAGCGAATCCAGTTTACCGGTGCGCACCAACTCCGGAACGTTCGCGACGTTAACAAAAAAGAAGGCTTGAAAAAGTTGGGCAATAATCTGGTGCGTGCCGACGAGGAGGACGACCTCCCATTTCGACCAGTCACCGATCCGATTGACCGACCCGAAAATGATACTGAAAAAAACGATCTGTCCGAGAAACCAAAGCACTTCTACCACCATCCAAAGAAGGAAATTGGCCTTGAAACTCATCTCCCGAATGAGTGAGTTGCGCAGCATAATCCTGTAAATTTCGATGTAACGGCGCACGCGGTTCGGTTGTCATTAAGATATGCTTATGCGCCATTGCGCAAACAACGTGCAACGAGTCCGTGTTCACAAAACACCCGAAACTCTTTTTGAGTGGGAGGGGTCGCTCCCAGTCACATGGGTCTTCGAAGCCATTTGATGAATCGCAAACTCGTTGTCGGTGCACTCATCATCCTGCTGGTTGCTGCGGCCTTTGTTTTCAGCCGCTCCAACAGATCACACGCGACTCAATTCCAAACGGCGACCGTCACGCGTGGACCGATCACACAGGCTGTCACAGCAACAGGAACTCTCAATCCGGTCGTGAACGTCCAGGTTGGAAGTCAGGTTTCCGGCAACATCCAAAAACTCTTCGTCGATTATAATTCCAAGGTGAAAGCGGGCGATGTGGTGGCCCAGATCGATCCGGCGTTGTTTAAGGCAACGGTTACTCAGGCCGAGGGCGATCTGGTGAGCGCTGAGGCCGCGCTTGAACTGGCGAAAGTAAATGCCTCCCGCACTCAGGCATTGGTGGCAAAACAAAATTCGTCTCAGCAGGATCTCGATCAGGCGATGGCGAACCTGCACCAGGCCGAAGCGAACGTGAAGATCAAACAGGGCGCCCTGGATAAAGCCAAAGCAGATTTAGATCACTGCACGATCACCTCGCCAGTTGATGGTGAAGTTATCTCACGAAATGTCGATGTCGGCCAAACCGTCGCCGCCAGTCTGCAGGCCCCGGTGATATTTACGATTGCCAACGATCTGACGAAAATGCAGATCGACGCGAATGTAGCTGAGGCCGACGTCGGCGTGGTTGCGGTCGACCAGTCCGTTGATTTTACTGTTGATGCTTTCCCGGCGCGTACCTTTCACGGAAAAGTTGTGCAGGTCCGGAATGCACCAATCACGGTGCAGAACGTTGTCACCTACGATACGGTCATCGGCGTCAGCAATGCCGACTTGAAACTGAAGCCAGGCATGACTGCGAACGTTTCAATCATGGTCGCGCACAAGGACGACGCCTTGCAGATCAAGAATGCGGCGGTGCGTTATCGACCTGCGGACGCGCCCACACCTGCAAAAGCGCCCTCTTCTCCAGCAGAACGCGGGGGCGCCGGACGCGAGCGAAAAAACGAGCGAACCGTTTACGTTTTATCCGGCAACCGGCCGAAACCAGCGCTGATTAAGACTGGCATTAGCGACGGCGTTGTTACCGAG
>JBKPQI010000152.1:0-7193 GCA_046733975.1 Verrucomicrobiota bacterium | reverse complement strand
TGAGTGGCGATCGGTTTGAACAACAGAGCGCTCACTGATCCGCCCAAGCGAGGCCGCATGCCGCGCATAGTGAACGCAACCAGGCTAACAAATGCGCGGCCGTGATAAAGATCGAGGGGGTAGGGAATATAATCCTGCAGTGCGTCCGGCGCCGTTTCGTAATGCATAAAGAGAAGATTGTCCCAACTTGCGTAGAAGAGTGGTTCGCCGGGCCGCGACAACAAACGGTCCTTCGCGCTTGCCTCACACAAGTCGGGCGGCTTACCAGCCGGCTTTCTTCGAGTCGGCAGTCTTGAGACAGCCGCTCCTTGAGATGGCAATGCCGTGCTCACGTTTTTCTGCGAAAGGCCGCTAAGAAATAAACGATCGCGATCGCCCCGTAGCCGAGAAAAAGCATCCAATGAATCCACGTTCGTCCGACATTTCCTCGCCAGTGACTCGAGCTGTAATGCAGCCATTGCATGATCGAGCGAACGAGCCAGAACAAACCAATTGCGGTTGCCAGCCAAATCGCCAGCGGATTCGGCCCCGCCGCGATTTCAGCAGCAAACCGCCAGGTCAACACTGCGAAAATCGACAGGGTCAGGGACATAAAAACAACGTGGACGCGAAAAACTTCGTGGATAAGGAGCGGCGCCCGATCCAGATCGGGTTTCCAGTTCATGATCCGGATGAGAAAAAGATTCAGGATTGCGACAGCGAGTTGCGCAAGAGCGGCTACGCGTAATCCCAGTTCAACGAGAATCACGTTTGAAGGATTCATCGTGGTAAGTCACTAACGACACTGCGCAGGGTGCGGCGCGGGCCCCTTTGGACCGCCGTCATCCGAGCGCAATCGAGGGATCCGAGGCGAAACCTTAAAGATAACATTACGTGGTCTCTCGGCTTCGCTGGGGATGACGCGGTTCATTCCTCCGCATAAATGTTCTCCAGCGCTTCGCGGAGCGCCGGGAATTTAAATTCGAAATACTTTTCTAGCATCCGCTTCGGCACACAGCGCTGGCTAACGAGAGCTAGACTGGCTTCCGTCCCGATTAACCACGATCCAATTCGGGCGGCGAATTCCGGGATAGGCGGGCTCCATGGCCGATGTAAAACCCGGCGCAGTTCGCGCATGAATTCCGCGTTCGTGACCGGGTTCGGTGCAGTTGCGTTAAACGTGGCGATGAGGTCGTCACGCTCGATCGCCTGCAGGATCATTTCTAAAACATCGGCCAGGTGAATCCAGCTGAGATATTGGCGGCCGCTTCCAACGTGCCCGCCGAGAAACCAGCGGGTCAATTTGCCCAAAACGTTTAGGAACCCGCCATTGTGGCCGAGAACGACGCCGAGTCGAAGTAAAACTTTGCGCGTTTGCGGCGCATCAACGGAATCAAACGCGGCTTCCCATTTCTGGCACACCTCGGCGACGAAATCATCACCGGGCGCGGTGCTCTCATCACAGATGCGTTCGCCTTTGTCGCCGTAGATTCCTACGCCGCTGATCTGCACAAAAGCTTTTGGCGGTTGCGCGCATCGCGCGATCGCTTCGCCGAGGATGCGGACCGAATGGACACGCGAATCGATGATCTCCCGCCGGTGCTCCGGGGTGTGCCGGGTATTGATGCTGCGTCCAGTCAAATTGACCAGCGCAAGCGCGCCGTTCACAAACCGCGTCCATTCGCCCGGCGCTTTGGCATCCCAATGCGCTTCGCGAATGCTGCCGTGGTGATCCGATTTGCTTCGGGTGAGAACAACAACTTCGTAGTTCTTCGAAACCAGGAATGGCGAGAGCGATTGCCCAATAAAACCGCTGCCGCCCGCGAGGATGATCCGTGCTTTCACCAGGCCGCCTTTCCGTAAACAATGGTAAGAAACGCGAAGGCGAGGGTCAGCACGTGATAACCAATGTTGAGCCAACTGTCGCCGCCCCGTCCGCCACGGGACAGACTCGCCGCGGCGAGCTCTGCCTGCCGCGCCGTAGCCGGGCGTAGCTGGGTCGAGGCGTCGAAACTTCGACTGAGCGCAGTGGTGACAGCCGAATCCGCGTTGAAGATGGCGAATTGCACGAACAATCGCGCTCCCCAAAAAATCGCAATGAAGGCGCAAAGCGACCGGGCGACTGGCTGACCGTCAGCCATCGCATCCACATGAACGAACGTGAGAATGGCGAACGCGATGATCACCATCACAATGAAAGCGCCGTAAACCCAAAACAGCCGCCGCAGGAACGGATGGAGAACAACAAGGTTTTTGTGCCAATTCAAAACCCACGGTGTCAACGCGCTTGCGATTAAAATTAGCAATTGAACTGTGGCTGCGAGGTGGAGAAGTAGTTTCACAATGCCCCCATGGCTTCCATGAATGGAAGGCTGACGTGACGAACAAATGGCGGGTGAAAAAGCCAGAATGCCGGGACTGCGGTAACCAGTATGGTGAAAACGCGGCCACGAATCTGCGGTCGGGCGCGTTCCAGAAGGATCCCGACGGCTTGCAAGAGGAAATAGCTGGTTGGCAATCCGTATCCGGCCCGAGCCGGAAGTGAGATCACGAGTTCGTGAATCAAACCCGAGACGAAGAAAGCTGCGGGCATGGCGAGGAGGGTGGTGAAATGGAGGGGCGAGCTCCTGCGAGACCATCGAGCGTCCGAGGCGCTCCGCCGTCCGATCCATCGTGCGAGCGGGTGAGAAATGAATTCAAACGCCAGCCGGTTAAATGCCGAATTCCAGCGGCGCCCCCAGAATTCGGCAATTGATTTCGAACGCAATGGCGCATTCATGATCGGTTCCACGTCCATTCCAGCTTTGCGGCACCCGAGCGCGAGAAGCTGGAACAGGCCGAAATGCAAAATCAGGATCATGCCGATCATCCCGATCCAACCCGCAATCAGCGGCTGGTGAGCGAACCTTGCCACACCGAACAAGAGCAGCGCTCCGAGTAAAATCTTCGCTATTGGAGCGATCAACGGAGGGACGTGCTTTAACGCCAGTCCGGATCGGACCCCGTCCACCGTCAGCGGAAGCTCTTGCCTCCGCCCCGATATGTCGCGGACCGACGTCAAACTCGACTGCTTAAGGCAGTCAAGTTTTGGATGAAATGGTTCGCTGGCGAGGAATTTTTTTGCATCCATGCCGGGCCAGGCGAAGAAGTACCCGAGCGTGCGAGCCAACGTGAGATCCGCCTCTGGTTTTACTGCGCGCCAGGCCGTAAGCCATTTGCAGCCGAAGAAAATCGCCGCTGTCATCAGCCACATGAACTGCCAGGGGGGCACTCGATGTCGGAGCAAGAGTGCATCCATCGGAAGAATCACGAGTGCCAGCCACGCAGGCGACGCTTCAAGGAGCGCTTGTCTCCAATCGCCAGTCCGGCTCGGACCTTCCGTTCCCGCGAATCGGCGGCTAAGCCGCCGCTGACTTACGTCACACGCAACGTGCCCACAACCTCGGTGCGCCGCGATCCAGCGGTAGCCTCGATCCAATAGTGTGTGCATACCCGGCAGTTGCGCGAATGCGAAAACCGGCCATGCCCACCAAATTTGTCGGGTCAAAAAAATCAGGGCATCCGCACCCGCGATATCCCGACTATTGCTCGTCAACACATGCATTTCCTCGAGCGGGGCATCGGGCTCGAGATTGAACCTGTGCATCACCCATCGTGTTTGCAGTGGAAGAAAGAAAAATCCCCGGCGACGAAATATTCGGTCAAAGCGTCGGGCCGCGGCGGTGCAGGAAGGACATGCCCCATCAAATAGAATCCACCCCCGAAATCGCGCGGAGCGGCTGATGCGCGGGTGACAGCGTGCGCTACAGCGCTTGGGCTGATGCGAAATGTCGGAGCCTGTGCTGTAGCGGGCGCTGTCCTCAGCGGAATGGTCGATAACCGTCGTCAATGTGAGGCGCGTCCCTTCCTTCCCGTCAGTCTCTTCTGTCCATTCAGAATTCATGCCGTAAAATTTTTCATGATCTGGTAAGGCCGAGCAGTCGCGCCGCTTTATCTCCCATTTTCGCCACCTTAAGCAGCGCCGGGGTCGGCAGTTTTTCCAGTTGCAGATAAGTGGTTTCCGCCAGCTCAAAAAATCGCAAAAGATCGCTCAGCCGTTCCCGCGTGTAACCGTCCGCCGACTTGGGTTTCCGCGCCGCCGCGATGCATTCATGCAACACCTGCAGAGTGGGATCGATTTCTCTTTTTTTGCGTTCGCGGGTGATGACCCGAAACATGGCAAAGACATCTTTCATCGACGCAAAATGATCGCGGCGGTCACCCAAAACATGGACGACGCGAACGATGCCCCAGTTTTGCAGTTCATGGAGACTGTTGCTGACGTTGGAACGGGCGATGCCAAGGGTGGTGGCGATCTCTTCGGCCGGGAGTGGATCCGGCGAAAGGAAGAGCAGAGCATGGATCTGGGCGACGGTGCGATTAATTCCCCAGCGCGTTCCCATTTCGCCCCAGTGGAGGATGAATTTCTGAGCAACCAGGGACAGCGTTTTCATGTGCATCTGTTATTTCTGTCTAAACAGAAATTACTGAACACTGCGCGGTATGTCAAGCGGGATTATGATTCGGCAACGCGGTGAGTCTGGGGAGCGCAGGCTGCCGGGTAGGAGGACCGTGGATATGCTGGGTGTTACAGGTGATCGAAGCTGCGAATCGCGAAGTGGAAAATTTTATTGAGAGAGAAAACGCGGCGAACTCAAACTTTATGCGGCGACTCCGTAGACTGTTCTAATGGTCGCTTGCTTGGTAATGGCGTGTCTCGACCAGACCATGGAAGCGGCGCCGAGCACGACGCCGGCAGCAAAACCGAACAGTTTGTCAACCGATCGGCGGACAGGAATGGCTTTCCCGAAACAAATCGGACTGTTCGGAACGTGAGCGAGGAATCAAGTACGACAATGGCGGTTTTCCAATGGCGACCTACCTGGCTGGTCGCATGGCTCTCGCCGATGCGTTTTATTACAAGAACGCTCCGTTTGCCAGGGAATACGCCGGTGCGCGCGACGCGGTAAAGATCGCGACACCATCCGCACGCTTGCTTTCCGATGCTCCCTCGACGCTACATCCATCAGGTCGAGGTGCCATTTTGACGTTCAACGAGAAATTCCTTGGCGGGCCAAGAACCAGATTGATGTCAGAACTTCTGATGTTCCCAAACCGCGATTTTACCTCACTTTCCGAATGACCTACCTTGCGAGTCATGCCGATCGAGCACAACGCGAAACCGAGAGGTTTGTGCGCGGATTTAAAATTGCCGTAGGAGCTGGCGTCAGCGGATCGCATTTCGCGTTGCATCTGCGCGCAAAAAATTCTTTGCGGCCCGGTATTTTCCCTCTATATTCGCGCCCCACCGCATCAGGCGCGTGAGAGTTAATTGCGCGGCCTGAGCGGATTTTTTTGTCGCCCGCGATTCCCCACTGCGCGGCGGCTTTGTTAAACAGACATGCCAACAATTAATCAACTTGTGCGAAAAGGACGCCGAAAGGTGTCGGTGAAATCGAAGTCACCGGCCCTGACCGATTGTCCTCAGCGGCGCGGAGTCTGCGTTCAAGTCATGACGCGGACGCCGAAGAAGCCGAATTCTGCCTTGCGCAAGGTGGCCAAAGTGCGGCTGACCAATGGCCAGGAAGTGATCGCTTACATTCCCGGCGAGGGACACAATTTGCAGGAACACTCCATCGTGCTGGTGCGCGGGGGCCGCGTAAAAGATTTGCCTGGTGTGCGTTATCACATCGTTCGCGGTACGCTGGATTCCCTGGGAGTCGATGGCCGCCGCCGGAGTCGTTCTAAATATGGCGCGAAACGTCCCAAGGGTGGTGGCGGGGGCGACGCCAAAGCAGCGGCAGCGAAAGCGGAGAAATAATTATGTCGCGCCGCCGTAAAGTTTACAAAAAAGAAGAGAAAGTCGATTCCCGTTACGGAAGTCCGGCGGTGGCGAGATTAATCTCTACAGTGATGAAGCGCGGCAAGAAATCGCTGGCGGAACGGATTGTTTACACCGCCATCGATAAATCACGCGAAGGTTCCGACTCGGTCGATCCGCTCGAAGTTTTAAACAAAGCCCTGGAGAACGTGCGGCCG
Source organism: Verrucomicrobiota bacterium (assembly GCA_046733975.1). GTDB lineage: Bacteria > Verrucomicrobiota > Verrucomicrobiia > Chthoniobacterales > UBA10450 > AV69. Next base: position 1,136 of record JBKPQI010000152.1, on the reverse strand, counting down.
CGGCTGGAAGTGAAGTCACGTCGGGTAGGTGGAGCGACTTACCAGGTGCCGATGGAAGTGGCGCCCGCGCGGCAGATCTCGTTAGCCATGCGCTGGATCGTGCAATACGCGGATACGCGGCGCGGTCAGACGATGGCCGAATCGCTGGCGCAAGAAATCAAGGACGCCGCTGCGGGTCAGGGCAGCGCAATCAAGAAACGCGAAGACACTCATAAGATGGCGCAGGCGAACAGGGCGTTTGCGCATTTCCGCTGGTAAATTTTATGGCAACGGCGACGATGGAACCGAAGAAAGCTCCCGCTAATCCGAACTCGCCGGAGCGTAAGTTCCCCCTCGAGCGGACGCGCAACATCGGGATTGCAGCGCACATCGACGCGGGCAAAACCACCATTACCGAGCGCGTGCTCTTTTACACCGGCATGATCCACAAGATGGGCGAGGTGCATGAAGGGACGACCGTGACCGACTGGATGGAGCAGGAGCGGGAACGCGGCATCACCATTACCTCCGCCGCAACGACCTGCAGCTGGGCGCAGCGCAAGGAAGAAGGCGTCTACAAGATTTTCGAAGGAATCAAGCAGCGCATTAATATTATCGACACGCCTGGTCACGTTGATTTCACGGCCGAAGTTGAGCGTTCACTACGGGTGCTTGATGGGGCTATCGCCGTTTTCGACGGCGTCGCCGGTGTGCAGCCGCAATCTGAAACGGTCTGGCGGCAGGCAACCAAATACAACGTCCCGCGGCTGGCATTCATCAACAAAATGGATCGCGTCGGCGCCGATTTTGCGGCGTCGGTGGAGAGCATTCACAAAAAACTGGGCGCGAATGCCTGGCCGGTGCTGCTGCCGCTTGGCCGGGAGGATCAGCTCAAGGGCCAGCTCGACGTTATTAATAAGAAGGCGATCATTTACTCGAATAGCGATCAATTGGGATCGACCTATGAAGTGACGGAGGTCCCGCCGGAGTACGTCGATCAGGTCAACGAAGCGTATCACACGTTGATTGAGCATGTTTCGAACATAGACGACGAAGTAGCTGAGGCCGTCATTCACGAAAAACCGGTCACGCCGGAATTATTGAAGGCCGGAATCCGCCGCCAAACTATCGCGAACAAGTTCGTTCCGGTGATTGGC
>JBKPQI010000151.1:0-11772 GCA_046733975.1 Verrucomicrobiota bacterium | reverse complement strand
AGCACGCTGAACACTTCCTTCCACCACATGGGCGACACCAAGTTCACTTCCGATTTGCCGCAGATTACGTTTGGCTCCGCTTTTATACTGCATCACCGAAGTGCGGCTGATGACTTTCAAATCCGCGATCCTGGCCAGGTCCGTCAGGATTTCATCCTGTACACCGTCCGTAAAAAACGCGTTCTCGGGATCACTGCTTCGATTTTCAAACGGCAGCACGGCAAGCGATTTGTCGGCCACCGGCGTAGCAACGACTTCCCCCGAGCCAGTCTTCTTCGCTTCTTCGAGGATTTTATCAAAGCGCGGACCGTCACGCAGCGGGTCCCAAAATGGCATCAATTTTAATTGGCCATAACTGACACCGCTTGGATCGCGGATAAGCGTCGCCAGTTCGTTGCACGCGAGATTTATGTCACCCACCCATGCCGCAATAATAGCCAAATACTTGATCGTGGTCTGACCGACCACTGCATCCTTTTCTGCTCGTACCAAGTCGACGGCGCGCCGGCCTTCCGCTAAAGCTTGTTCCTTCCTGCCGAGAGCAGCGTCGACCAAACCGAGCACGCACCACGCCGGCCCGTAACTCGCCCGGGCTTGAACGATTTTCTCCTGCTCGACGTGCGCTGCAGCGAATGCCGCCTGCGCCCTTCCGTCATCGTGACTCAGGCGCGCGATCAGGCCTTCTGCGAAGGAGTGAGGAAAGATCACATTCTCATTCGAGCTTAGGACGATTGGATTTTGGCCGCAGGCAGCTAACGCGAGCCTCGCCGCCGTTACGTCCCGTTCCGCCAATGAACAAAGCAACCAATTATTAGAAACGTTTGGTAGAGCTGCTGGATTCGTGCGCCTTATCGAGTCTATCACCTCGTGTACCGGCCGTGCATCAGCATTGGAATCAAGATCAACAAAAGCGTGCAGGACTTTTGTGACTGGATCGTTCGGCTCAAACGACAGGACGCGCGCAAGGAGCGCTTTCGATTCGGCGTAACGGTGGAGCAGCGTATAACTCCGAGCAGTCTGCTGTAACGTCAGGACATTGCGCGGGTCCAGTGCGATGGCGCGCTCGAGGTCGCGAAGCGAATCCTCCCAACGTCCCTGCCGCCTTTCGATATATCCTTTGAGCGAGAACACACCGTTGTCGCTGGGCAGGCGTTGACGAGCAATTTCGAGCTCAGCTAAGGCGCCATCATAATCGCTGTGACCCCAGTAAAGATTGCGCGCGCGAGAGAGGTGCGTTTCACCAGCGTCGGGCCGCAGACGAGCTGCTATCTCAACAGCCGCTTCGGCTGCGGCGAGGCGCGAAGGCGTACGATCGAAGTCGAAAAAATAAAGACTAGCGTGGGCGTACGCGAGTTGACAATACGCATCAAAGAATGCTGCGTCACGAGCCACGGCCTGGTTGAGAAGGTCGACCGCCTGGAGCAAATCAGGTTTGCCGGTACTGCTACCAGACGCGTTCAAGAGGAGATTTTTTGCGTGGCTGTAAAAATCAAACGCCGTCACGTCGATCGTCGGCGGCTGTTCGATCTCGCTCTTTTCATCCGGCGACAGCTTCGCTTGCAATTGGTCGGCAATGGCCTTCGCGATTTCACTTTGAATGGCGAAGACGTCGGCGAGATCGCGATCGTAAGTCTGCGCCCAGAGATGCGCATCATTACGAGCATCGATCAATTGCGCGTTTACCCGGACGCGATTACCGGCACGCTGAACACTTCCTTCCACGATATGCGCGACGCGAAGTTCATCGGCAATCTGCCGCAGGTTACGTTTCGCCCCGCTCTGGTATTGCATCACCGAAGTGCGACTGATTACTTTCAAGGCCGCGATCCGGGCCAGGTCGGTCAGGATTTCGTCCTGCACGCCGTCGGTGAAAAATGCGTTATCCGGATCGTGGCTCCGATTTTCAAATGGCAGTACCGCGATGCTGTTGGCCGGAATCTGAGTTGGCGCAGGCACAGCAGACAGCGGGCCTGTGTGGGGTGAGCTGCGATCGCGGCCGAGATGTAAAATTGCCAGGCTAATGCCGAGAATTGCTGCGGCGGCCGCTAACCATCGGCCGCTGGCTTCGGTCTTCGGTGCCGGCGTCGTTTCCTGTTCCAGTTTTCCCTTTAGCGCGCGCAGGTCGGACAGCATCTCTGCGATGGTCTGGTAACGATCGTCCCTTTCCTTACGCAAGGCCTTGAGCAGTATTGATTGCAATTCGACGCCTGCAGTTGCGTGTTTCTGAAGGATAGGAGCGATGCTATCGGTTGCAGTCGAACCTGAAAATGGCGGAACTCCCCCTAACATCTCATAGAAGACAACGCCGAGGCTCCAAATATCGGACCGCGCGTCCGCTGGCTGGCCACGCATCTGTTCGGGAGACATGTAGCGGGGCGTTCCAACCACCAGACCCGTCTGCGTTAACTGCGTGTTCGCCATTCCCACCTCGTGAAGGTCTGATGCCGAGACTGGTTCGGTGAGTTTCGCAATGCCGAAGTCGAGCACCTTTACGTATCCGTCCGGGCGCAGCATGATGTTGTCGGGTTTAACGTCGCGATGCACCACTCCGGCGCTGTGCGCGGCAGCCAGCGCGGAGGCCACTTGGACCGTAATGTCCAAGGCTTCGCGAACACTCATTGTCGCTGCCATAAGCGACGCGCCCAGAGTTTCGCCTTCAATAAACTCCGTCGCAATGAAATACCGTTTTCCGTCGGTGCCGATCTCATAAACGGTCAAGATATTCGGATGATTCAAAGCCGAAGCAGCGCGTGCCTCACTCTTGAAACGACTCAGTTGTGTCTTGTCTGCCGTCAGTCGCTCAGGAAGAAATTTGAGTGCTACTTTGCGGCCGAGTTCCTCGTCTCGGGCCAGATACACCTCGCCCATTCCGCCGACCCCGATGCGAGACTCGATTCGATAACGGCCGATCAATTCTCCGATGGTCGCGCCGGCCGCCCGCTCGCTGGTTAGAAGTTCGGGAGCGGTTTCAAACGCGGGCGTTTCAATGAAATCTTCTGCCGATTCATGAGAGATGATCAGGGACTTTACCTCGCGGAACAAAGCTTCATCACCCTGACACGCCGTCTGGAGAAACGTTATCCTTTGTTCGGGCTCGCATTCCGCGACTGCTTGAAACAGATCATTGACCTGCTGCCAGCGCTCAGGTGTCATCAGTTTCTTTTCCGCCCAAGGCACGGTAAAGCCAGGCCTTCGCCATTGTCCATTCCCGCTCAACCGAGCGGTGCGACATTTTTAGGAATGCCGCCGTCTCTTCAATCGTTAGACCGCCGAAGTAACGCAATTCGACGATTTCGCTTTTCCGCGGATCAAGCGCAGTCAGTTTTTCCAGCGCTTCATCCAGTGCGAGTAATTCGTCCGATCGGCGTTCCGTTACGAGCGCCGCATCGTTCAAAGATATTTTAAGCGCGCCGCCGCCGCGTTTGAGGGCGCGCCGCTCACGCGCATGATCGACCATTATGCGCCGCATTAATTGAGCGGCCGCAGCGACGAAGTGGGTGCGATTCTGCCAGCTGCGCCCTGGATCATCGATCAAGTGTAAGTAGGCCTCGTTTAAAAGCGCAGTGGTCTGAAGGGTATGACCAATCGCCTCGCGTCCCATGTAGTGACGTGCCAGCCGATGCAATTCCGGCTGCACCAATGGGATCAGCTTCTCGAGAGCGCCTGAATCTCCGCCGCTCCAGTCGGCGAGCAGTTGCGTTACCTGCTGCGAAGGCAATGGAGTTGTCATAGCCGCCTCTCGACCTTGGCAGACTTTAACACAGCCTGGGAATCTTTTACCAGCCTAGCCGCATACGATCAAAGAACCTGGCGGGTTTCAACCGGTTCTTCCGCTTTAGCCGACAGAAACCGATTTGTGCCGCTGCAATCACGAGCGCCGCACAGATGGAAAAACCGGAAAAAAAACCAGAAACAACAGAGACCGTTTTATGAAAACCGCACGAATTCTTGTTCTGATCGCCCTCCTCACTGGCACGGTCGTTGGTTTGCCAAACCTTCGCGGCGCGACAATCATTGTCGTAAACACAAATGACAACGGGAGAGGCTCGCTGCGCCAGGCGCTTGCAGATGCAGTGGACGGCGACACGATCGACTTCATTTCGGGGTTGAGCGGGCAGATTAGGCTAACCGGTGGTCAACTCATGGTGGATAAGAGCCTCAACATAGCCGGTCCCGGCGCCAACCGCCTGGCCGTGAACGCCAATCACGGCAGCCGCGTCTTCTACGTTGCCTCGGGTAAACACGTTACCATCTCTGGCCTGACTATCGCCAACGGGGCCGCTCGGAGCGAGCATTCTGGAGGCGGCGTCTACAATGATCACGCGACGCTGACGTTGAGGAGCTGCACGATCAGTGGCAACACGGCCGAACAGGGCAACGGCGGGGGCGTTTTCAACGACGCCTCCGAGGGCAGCGCGGCGCTTTACCTCCTCAGTTGCACGCTCAGCGGCAACTCGGCCGCTTCCGGCGGCGGCATCTACAGCGAACGCCGGGGCAGTGCAACGGTGGGAATCCTTAACAGCACGCTCAGCGGTAATCAGGCAACTTTCGGTGGCGCCATCTATGCAGGTGGTGATGTTTCCAATGGCACAAGGCTCTATGTGTTCCACTCCACGCTTAGCGGCAACTCGGCCATTTCGTCCGGAGGGGGCGGCGGCATCTACAATGCCGGAGCGTTAACGCAATTTGCCAACAGTGTCTTTAACGCCAGCAGCATTTTCAGGGCGTCAGGGATTATCCGTTCGCTTGGTTATAACCTTTGCAGCGATGATGGCAGCGGTTTCTTCACAGCGGCGGGCGACCGGATCGATACCGATCCGATGCTTGGACCTTTACACGACAACGGAGGTCCAACGTTCACTCACAGCTTACTGATTGGCAGTCCGGCGATCGATTCCGGCCACCCTAGCGTTGAACCATATTCTTTCCGTCCACCGCTGGTTTATGACCAGCGCGGAACTGGTTTTGCACGTGTGGTGAACGATCACGTCGATATCGGCGCATTCGAAGTACAGCGTGCACCTGCGCCAACGCCGACACCGACAGCAACCGCGAGACCCACACCAACAGAGACGCCCACGCCAGTACGGGCACCCGCTGCTTCGACGGCACTGACTGGAACCCCGGCGCTGGCTTCGATCGCACTGAATCCCGGCACGCTGACGGGCGGCGCGAGTAGCACCGGTACGGTCGCGCTTACTGCTGCGGCGCCCGCGGGCGGTGTCGTTGTCGCGTTGACGAGCAACAATCTCAACGTCGCCACAGTGCCGGCATCGATCACCGTTTTTGCCGGCGCGACGACAGCGAAATTCGTTGTCGCCACAAAAACTGTCACGGTAGGCACAGTCGCAATGATCACCGCGACTTATAATGGGATCTCCAAAGCAGTCGGACTCGTCGTGAACCCGCTGCTGGGTTCCTTGACGCTGAACCCTTCCGTACTCATCGGCGGCGCTGCCAGTACGGGCACAGTGACACTCAACAGCGCGGCGCCGGCGGGCGGTACGGTAGTGACGCTGACAAGCGGTAACACGAATGCAGCAACGGTCCCAGCGGCGGTGACCGTGGCTGCCGGGGCGAAGAGCGCAAGCTTCGCGGTCGCAACGAAAGCCGTGACGGCCGTGACGCAGGCGAACATCACGGCTACATGTGTTGGCGCGTCCAGGATTGTCACGCTGACGCTGAATCCGCCGCTGGTCGGCGTGACAGTCAATCCGGCAGCCGTGCTGGGTGGTGTTGGCAGCACGGGCAGGGTAACGCTCGGCACCGCGGCGCCCGCCGGCGGGGCGATGGTGACGCTGGCGAGCAGCAACCTCAATGCGGCTACGGTGCCCGCTTCCGTCATAGTGGCTGCAGGCGCAACGAGCGCAACGTTCGCGATTACGACGAAGGTGGTGACCGCGGTGAAGGCAGTGACGATCACGGCGACCTATAGCGGCATGGCCAAGACCACCACGCTGAAGGTGAATCCGTCACTCATTGGCGTGACCGTCAATCCCGCAACTGTGAAGGGTGGCGTCGGCAGCACGGGCACGATAACGCTAGGCGCCGCGGCGCCGGCGGGTGGGGCGATCGTGGCTCTGGCCAGCAGCAATCTCAATGCGGCCACGGTACCTGCATCGGTTACGGTACCCGCCACTGCCACCACGGCCACCTTCCCAATTACGACCAAGGCGGTGACCGCCGCCACTGCGGTAACGATCAAGGCAACCTATGGCGGCGTGGCCAAGACTGCCACGCTGACGGTGAATCCGCCGGCAGCAGGGCTGGTTGGTGTGACCGTCAATCCGGCAGCCGTTACCGGTGTGGCGGGAAGCACAGGCACTGTGACGCTCGGCGCAGCGGCGCCGGCCGGCGGTGCGATAGTGACGCTGGCGAGCAACAACCTCAACGCAGCAACAGTGCCTGCTACAGTGACCGTACCGGCGAATGCCACCACAGTTAATTTTGCGGTTACGACCAAGGCCGTGACCGCGGTGACGGCGGTGACGATCACGGCCACCTACAACGGCGTCCCCAAGACGGCAACGCTCACGGTAAATCCCGCGGGCCCGGCAGCACTGGCCGGCGTGACGATGAACCCGGCCACCGTGGTCTACGGGGCTAACTCGACTGGGACGGTGACGTTGACTTCCGCAGCTCCGGCAGGCGGCGCGGTGATTGCGCTCACCGCTACGAACACGATCGGGTTCACGGTTCCGGCATCCGTAACCGTCCCGGTTGGGGCAACAACTGCCCAGTTCACCGTCGGCACCTATTGGTTTCCTGCGACCACGACGATCACGGCGACTTACAACGGTGTGAACAAGACCGCAACGCTGACGTCCGTCGATGCAACGGTGGTTGGGTTGGTCTGCGCACCCAATCCGGTTATCGCTGGTAACCAGACGATCTGCACCGTGACGATGAACGGCATCATGCCCGCGGATACAACGGTCTTTGTGCTTTCGGACCAGCCGTTCTTCTTGCCCGACTCTGCGGGGACGGTAACGGTGCCGGCGGGTGCGGTTAGTGCCGCGTTTTCCCTTACGACGACTCTCGTTCCTGATCAGATCGTCGCGCACATCTCAGCCAATGCACTGGCGACGGCCACGGTTACAGCACCGCTGACGATCAATCTGACGAACCGCGGCAGGAAATGGGTCCTGAACAATGTCGCCTTCAAGGACGGCGGCACGGCGACAGGCTATTTCACCTACGACTCGGCGACTGGGCAGTACCTGGACGTCAATATCCAGGTCACGCCTGGACCCGACCCGAACAATCCGCTGGGCCAGGATCCACAGAACTTGTACTACTACCCCTGGCCAAACGGGACGATGGCGACATTCGTAGACAATTGGAGCACAGCGTCTGAAATGGCCCTGCAGAACCCGGTGACCAACACTCCGGTGTCGTGGACGTATCTACAATTCAACTTTGCGAGGGCGCTTACGAACGCGGGCGGGACTATTGCCCTGGTAGTCAATCCCAACGTGGCCTACACTTCCTACTGCACCGAAGACTATGCGCCGACGTGCACGCCACCCCCGGGCACGATCTCTCAAGAGAGCTTCGCCTTGCCCGATAACCTCTACGGTGTCCAGACAGGGTTTTTCTACCGCGTCGTCGTCAGCGGGAGCGTGACAGCTCAATGATAGACTAGCCATCACAGCGAATACGATAGAGTAAAGCTGCCCCGCCCGGCTCGAACTACTCACGCTGCTGTAGTCTTGCTCGATCGCAGCAGCATCGCGCCCAGATGACGCGACCACTTCATTGCCGGCAATGGCTGCCTGACGGAACACCGACAAAGCCCGAAGCTCTCAGGAATCCCTAAGGTTAGGTTAAGGGTTAGCGCATTTGGAGATGCAGCCGCAGCGGTTTAAGTCCGGCTACACCTTTGTACGGCAGTGTTGCTTGGCTGCACCGATCGTTAGGAAGAAGCAGCCGCTCCAGTCAATTCCTGGGACGAAAAACCTGGCGGGTTTCAGTCGCCGCTTCCGCTTGAACCCATAGAACACATCTGTGTGGCTGAAACGGAAAAACACGCACCGCAGATGGAAGAAGACAAAGACCTGAATCCAACTGAGAACACGTATGAAACATCGAGCGAAGTTTAAGCAGCGGTTTTTCCCCTCATTCGGCCTCGCCCAACTAATCCAACACCTCTCCCAACTACCAACCTCAAGACGGCTGATCTACCAACTGCGTTGAATCACCTACCAAGCAACAATCAACTTCGATATCTGAAATGAAAACAAAAAGAACTTCCGGCCTCGTCATTGCCAGGCACCCTACTCACCTCTCCGAACCGACCGGCCGGTTTCTGCATGGACTTCTTGTATTCGTACTCGCCTTTGGCTCACTCAGTGCCCTTAGCGCACGAGGTCAGAGTAACTATACAGGCGCGTACCATTTTACCACCTTCGCTGGGGCGGCGGTGGGGGCTGACGGCACGGGCAAGCAGGCCCTTTTTGACAAACCAAACTCTACCGCAACGGATAGCGCCGGGAATGTCTACGTTGCCGATTTCAACCATCACGTCGTGCGCAAAATCACCCCCGCAGGTGTAGTCACCACGATCGCCGGTTTCGCCGGAGACGGTGAGGTTGGTGACCGCGACGGAACGGGCGTCGACGCGCGTCTCTTCTTTCCGACGGGGATCGCTCTCGATAGCACGGGTAACATCTATGTCACGGAACAACAGGGATATACTGTTCGAAAAATCACGCCGGCAGGTGTGGTGAGCACGCTTGCCGGCACTTTTGCGGCTCCCGGCAGCGCTGATGGGATTGGAAGTTCCGCAAGGTTCTACTATCCCTGCGGTATTGCGGTGGATAGCGCAGGCAACGTTTATGTTTCAGAAATCCTGAACCAGACGATCCGCAAGATTACTCCGGCAGGTGTAGTTAGTACGATCGCAGGCGCAACTGCAGTAAACGGCAGCACGGACGGCCCCGGCGCTGTGGCGCGCTTTTCCAATCCCGCCGACCTGGCGATCGATAACACGGGCAACCTCTATGTGGCCGACAACTTGAATTCTACAATTCGGAAGATCGTGCTTGGTTCCTCAGTGAGGGACATCACGGTGAGCACCTTCGCCGGCACCGCTGGTGTAGTTGGAAATACCGACGGCACTGGGGCAGCGGCTTCCTTCAATGGTCCATATGGCCTGAGTGTGGATGGCGCTGGAAACATTTATGTCGCCGACACGTTCAACCACACTATCCGCAAGATTAATTCCGCCCGGGTGGTGACGACTTTTGCCGGCACCGCTGGAGTGTATGGGGCAGCGGATGGCACAGGTAGCGTGGCGCGATTTAATACGCCTACTGATATCACCGTAAACAGCGCCGGGACGCTCTTGTACGTAGCCGATTACGGCAACAACGAAATCCGCAAGATTACCTCGAGCCGAGTGGTGAGCACGTTTGCTGGGTGGGTCAACAATCCTCCTGGCGGCGTCGGCTATGTGGACGGCACCGGTCGTGCAGCCCGCTTCGGCCAGCCTAACGGCATCGCCGTGGCAGGCACGACCGTTTACGTTAGCGACGCCGATAACACCATCCGCAAGATCACCTCTGGCGGTGTCGTGACCACCCTTGCAGGTACGCCCGGCGTCGCCGGTGGCGCTGATGGCACGGGAGCCGCCGCGAAATTCGATTCTCCCAGCGGTATCGCAGCGGATTCCAAAGGCAACGTCTACGTAGCGGATCTCAACAACTGCACAATTCGCAAAATCGTTGCCGCCACCGGCGCAGTCACGACCCTGGCGGGCACGGCCCGAGCGCAGGGTTACGTCGACGGGACAGGGCCCGCGGCGCGGTTCACCTTCCCTTTCGCAGTAGCAGTCGATAGTGCCGGCTCAACCGTGTATGTGTCTGACTCATTTAATCAGGTAGTGCGTAGAATCAATGTTTCTACGGGCGCGGTAACTACTCTGGCTGGCTATCAGCCTGACGGACCAGTCCAAGATGTGGACGGCATAGGTAGTAACGCCCGTTTGAACTATCCGGGTGGCATCGCAGTAGATAAGAATGGTAATGTTTACGTCGCCGAGGAGACTGCCAGTACAGTCCGTAAGATCACCCCAGGTGGAGTAGTTACGACTCTCGCTGGAACATTTACACCTAATGGCAACTACGACGGCAGTGCGGATGGAACTGGAGCGGCGGCACGCTTCTACTGTCCGTGGGGTATAGCCGTCGATGCCAAGGGCACGCTCTATCTCGCCGACTGGGGTAACTACACCATTCGTAAGATCACCTCGGCCGGAGTCGTCACAACCCTGGGCGGAGCGCCGCTTAGCAATGGAATGAACGATGCCACGGGATCTGGCGCCCGCTTCTACCTTCCAGCCGGTATCGGTGTGGACGCGACCGGCAAAATCTACATTGCAGATTCGTGGAATAGCGAGATCCGCGTGGGTGTGCTGGCTGATCTAAAGATTACCTGCACCGACGGCAAGACGAGCGTCGCTGACCGGAGTTTGGATACTTACACGATTACCGTGACCAACACTGGTCTGGAAAATCTGAACGGGGCGGTCGTTACCGACACCTTCCCGGCTCAGATCCAAAATGTGACTTATTCGGCGACGGGGAAGAATGGCGCGACCGGATTCTCGGCCGGTGCCGGCGACATTAATCAGTCGCTCAATCTGCCACCTGACAGCTCAGTAACCTATAAAGCGACCGGTTTGGTTAACGGAAATTCGGGCGCGGTGATCTCCAACACTGCAAACGTTAGTGTGCCGACAGGCGTGAGCGATCCAAACACCTCCAACAACACGGCGACTGATAAGAATACCATCCAGTAAGGCTTTACAAGTTCTCGGCGTCGCTACTGTTTGCTGACGCGTTGAAGCAGCGCTTTGGGAATGTAGCCGGCGTCGTTTGACTCCAGCTACAACTTTGTACGGCGATTTCGCGTGGCGGATCCCTGCCGAAGAAGGCCAACTGCTGTGGCCTGCAGCCGAAAAATCTGGCGGCTTTCAACAGGCACTTCCGCTTTAGCCAATAGAAACACACCTGTGCAGCTGCCCCAAAGAGGCTCTGCGCAGATGAAAAAATCAAACGATCAATTCAGGTATGAAACAAACAGCAACGTCTAAACAATTTAGGACTTCATTCAGTCTGGCCAAGCTCGCCTCGCGCCCGAATCACCGCTCTAGAGCCGCCCGCCTGTTTTTGCGCGGACTCCTTGTGTTCATGCTCGCCCTTGGTTCACTCATAGCGCTCAGCGCGCAAGGACAGACTAACTACGCGGGCGCGTACTATTTCAACACTTTCGCCGGCAATGCCTACGGTGGAAACGGGACTGGTAGTCAGGCGATCCTTAGCTTTCCTCAGGCCACTGCTATCGACAATGCCGGCAATCTGTATGTGGCCGATACTTACAACTACACGGTGCGCAAGATTACGCCGGCCGGGGTAGTCACCACGCTGGCAGGACTCGCCGGAGAGGATGGATCTAATGACGGAACGGGCAGTGAGGCTCGTTTCAGTTATTTGAATGCCATTGCGGTGGATAGCGCGGGCAATGTCTACGTAACCGATCTTTCCAATACGATACGCAAAATCACTCCTGGCGGAGTGGTGACCACACTGGCTGGCACGCCTGGCGTTCATGGGAGCGCCGACGGGACCGGTAGTGCCGCGCAATTCTGGCAACCGTTTGGAATTGTCGTGGACAGCGCCGGCAACCTCTTCGTGACCGACCAAGTTAACAATACCATCCGAAAGATTACTGCCGCCGGAGTAGTTACAACCATTGCCGGTGCCGCAGGAG
>JBKPQI010000150.1:0-11563 GCA_046733975.1 Verrucomicrobiota bacterium | reverse complement strand
CTGCGTCTTGCGCTCGCTACCAGCTCTGTGAGCGCGTCCGCTCGCCCATTTCTCGACCGTCACAATTTGACCTCCTTCTTCGAAGTCATCGTTACCGGCGACGAAGTGCCCCGCGGCAAACCGCATCCCGATATCTACCTGCATGTCGCAGAAAAGCTCGGTGTCGCCCCCGCGACCTGTCTGGTCATCGAGGACTCGCTCTCCGGCATCGCCGCCGCCAAAGCTGCGAACATGCACACCGCCGCTCTTCCCGATTCCCGCTTCGTCGATCCACGCGGCTATGAAAAAGCAGCCGATTACGTGCTCCGCGATCTTTCCGAGATCCCGCGGCTAATTGCCTGATTTCGCGCGGACACTAGCCGTCGGCAACGCGGACCGAGGCGAAAACCGGGCACCCGGCCAGAAGGCTGCGATGAGCAACCCGGTGGCCACCCATCGCAGCTGTTCTCCCTGCCTCTCCAGCCGGAAAGATTACTTAAACCGCTTGCGCTCTGACGTTGATCAGCGTCTTCGCCAGTTCGGTTAGTTTTTTGTCGGTGGCGCCTTCCTCTTCGAGCGTTTTCTGCAACAGCCGCGCACCCTGGGTGTCGCCGAGTAATTCGGCATAAGTCCGGGCACAGCCGTATCCGGCGATTTCATAATGCTCGACGCGCTGCGCCGCCGCAATCAACCCGGCGTCGCGGACATCGTCCTCCGCATCTTCATCGATCATTTCTTGACCTTCTTCAATCAGGCCTTCCATGCCTTTGCACTTGGCGCCGCGAGTGCTCGCATCCTGACCCCCCAGGATCTGTTCGAGGCGATTAACGTGTTCCTCTGTTTGGTCGAGGTGCTTTTTAAAGCCATCGGCGAGCTTTTCGCTGGTCGCAGCCTTCGCCATCTTTGGCAGTGCCTTAGTCAGTTGTTTCTCGGCGCTGTAAAGGTCTTGTAGTTCGTGAATGTAAAGGTCTTTTAGTGTTTCTAGTTCCATAACGTTGAAATTTCGAATTTGAGCGTTGATCTGGACTTGTAGATTCGTCGCGCGAGGGAATCGCCGATCGAGATCGTTGAGAAACTAGGCCGAACAGCTAAACCGTCAGACCGAAGTGATGCACGAGCGTTGAAACGCTTCGTAGCTTCGGATGTCTCTCCTCCCACTTCGTCAGATGGATGGGGGAAGACCGCGCCCACACGTTGGCGCGGGAGCGGAAAAGCCGCGCGATCGAAAAGCTTTTTGTCAACCGCTCTTCGCCTTGCTGCGCTTCTCCGGGGTGGACCCATTCTGCCGGACTAGACGAACAGTCAGCGGTCGGGCACTGAAAACGAAGCGGCCCATGGGGACGCGTTCCGCCCGTCAACCGCGCCTGCCGGCCGGTAAACGTTTTTCCGCAGCGCAAGCAATACCGCTCCTCGTCCAAAAACTTCCAGTCGTGGCGATCATCGAGTCGCCGTAACCAATGCAACTTCTCGTCGGCTTCGGTTTTGATCGCAGGTTCTCTTTCCATGGGCCAACTGTGGGATCGATCGTGTTCCACGCAATCGGAGACCTCGCCAATGTCTGGGTAAGGAAAAATCCTAAATCAGATCCGCGATCCGCGTTCAGTTCGGCCCAACCGGCTTGACACCTGCCGCGGTGTAGCGACTGAATAGATAGAATGGCAGGTAACTGGTCGGCGGAAAGTTTAACCGAGTTCATAGTCGACTCTGCAAAGCGCAGTCGAAGCGATTCTACGCCTTTTTACCATCTTGAGTTCGACCGTGTTTTTCCCGACGACCTTTATGAGGTCATGTTAGAGGCCCTGCCGGCCGAGAGCGATTATCGGGCAATGTCGGGCAGAGCAAAGAAGGGAAGTAGCCGGTCCGATGGTAAACCTACCCGCACCAAGATCGATCTCTTTCCGGAATACATCCGCCATATGCCTCGCGACAAACGCGCCGTCTGGGATGTCGTCGGTTGTGCTCTTCGGTCGAAAGAACTCGGGCAGGTGTTGAGGGAGAGACTCGGACCGGGACTGGAACATCGTTTTGGCACCAAATTCGCAAACGTGCGGATGTACCCGCTGCCGATTTTGACGCGCGACGTCCCAGGTTATCGCGTTTACCAGCACACCGACACGATGTGGAAGGGAATCACCGTGCAATTTTATTTACCGCCGGACAACTCGATAAAGCACATCGGCACCGTCTTTAACGAGCGTCTGCCGGACGGAACGATACCAGAAGTCAAACGGATGCCGTTCGCCCGCAACAGCGGCTATGCCTTCGCTGTCGCAGATAACACCTGGCACTCCGTGGATCCCGTGGGTCCCGAAGTGACAACCCGGGACAGCATTCTGCTCACCTACTTTGTGGATCGCGGCCTATGGCGATATTTTCGCAATCGCGGACGTCGTATTGCCAACGCGGTTTTGAACGACCTGCGCAACTGCCTGCCGTAGAAGACAGGAACGACCCTGGCGTCAGCAAATGCGTGGCAACTGTTCGCCTGAAAGCATATCGACGACTCGTCCCGGCGACGCGGGTCGGATCACGTAAAACATGTATGTCGATTCCAGCGCCGATGATCGCCTGAACCAAGCCGTGCAGGGCTGCGGTATCACTGGCGACTTCAGTCTCGAACTCCACACCTTCGGGCACCGACATGATGGCGATGCCATGCACGGCAATGGACCCGCTGATCAGGATTTTGTCGCCCATCCGGGGGAAGTCTTAACTCGTTAGGACTATTGCGATACCAGATGTGTTGATGAACATTTTCCCGCCTTGCCGCGATCGACGACCTCGTATCGCCGACTGCCGCTGCGCGATCGATTGAACAACGCGCCAGAATCTTCCATCGGCATGTGTCGTGATTCGGACGAATCCGTGCTCGTTGCAATGACGAGCGGTTCGACAAATCAGTGAAGATCGCGCAAAGAACTGGAAAAGCCAACGTGCCCGGCAGGCTTTCATCACGCACACTAATTTGAATCGGATCCGGTGCGCCGAACCGATTCTTATGTGGGAGCAGGCACGCGATGAACGAATTGGGACGAACACGAACGGGCTATTCAGGAGCGAGACCTGCCGCCCCCGCTCAGGACCATCGCTTTTCCAAGGGATTAACAATGAAAGGTCGACCACATCATGAGTGAAACCGCCAGTGACTTTCTGGTGAAACGAATCAACCAATGGGGCGTTCGCCGCATCTATGGTTATCCGGGCGATGGCATTAACGGAATCATTGGAGCAATCGATCGCGCGGGTGACGCGGTCGAGTACGTGCAAGTACGCCACGAAGAGATGGCGGCGTTCATGGCGTGCGCGCATTACAAATTCACCGGTGAAGTTGGTGTTTGCCTCGCCACTTCCGGACCAGGCGCGATTCATCTGCTCAACGGTCTTTATGACGCGAAAATGGATCATGCCGGCGTTGTTGCGATCGTCGGGCAGCAGGCGCGCTCCGCCATCGGCGGCGATTACCAACAGGAAGTCGATCTAGTCAGTCTGTTCAAGGATGTGGCACACGAGTACGTGCGCACATGGCGTCCACACCGGCGCAAATCCGGCACCTGGTGGATCGCGCCATTCGCATCGCCAAAGCGGAGCGCACCGTCACCTGCATCATTATTCCAAATGACGTGCAGGAAATGCCTGCGGTGGAAACGCCGCCGCGCAAGCATGGAACGGTTCATTCCGGCATTGGCTACATGTCGCCGCGCGTCATTCCAAAAGAGAAAGATTTGCAGAAAGCGGCGGATGTTCTTAACGCCGGAGAAAAAATTGCGATGCTGGTCGGCGCTGGCGCGCTCCAGGCAACCGACGAAGTCATCGAAATTGCGGATGTTCTCGGTGCGGGCGTAGCTAAGGCGCTGTTGGGCAAAGCCGTTATCCCGGACGAACTGCCATTCTGCACCGGTCCGATTGGTTTACTCGGCACCAAACCTAGCTGGGAGATGATGAGCGACTGCGACACGCTACTCATGGTCGGCACGAGTTTCCCGTACTCGGAATTTTTGCCGAAAGAAGGTCAAGCCCGCGGGGTGCAAATCGACATCGACGCCAAAATGTTGAGCATCCGTTACCCAACGGAAATCAATCTGGTCGGCGACAGCGCGGAGACGCTGCGCGCATTGATTCCGATGCTCGAACGCAAACGAGACCGCGGATGGCGCCAAAAACTCGAGAACGAGATCAAGGAATGGTGGCGGGTACTGGAAGCGCGCGCCAAGAACGATGCGAATCCGGTCAACCCACAGCGCGTTTTCTGGGAATTGTCGCCACGGCTGCCGGACAACTGCATCATCGTGGCCGATTCCGGCTCGGCCGCGAACTGGTTCGCGCGCGACTTGAAGGTGCGACGCGGAATGATGGCCTCGCTATCCGGAAATCTGGCAACGATGGGGCCCGGGGTTCCTTACGCCATCGGTGCGAAGTTCGCGTTCCCCGACCGGATCGTGATCGCGACCGTAGGCGACGGCGCGATGTTGATGAATGGAATTAACGAGCTCGTTACCATTGCCAGTTATTGGAAAGAATGGAGCGATCCCCGGCTCGTCATCATGGTGCTGGCGAATCGCGATTTGAATCAGGTGAAATGGGAGCAACGCGTGATGGCTGGAGATCCCAAATACGAATGCTCGCAGGACGTGCCGACCTTTGAATTCGCGCGCTACGCCGAGATGCTCGGCCTGACCGGCATCCGGGTGGACAAAGTTGAAGAAATCGGACCGGCGTGGGACCAGGCGCTGAGCGCGAACCGCCCGGTCGTTCTGGAAGCGATCACGGATCCGGAGGTGCCAACGTTACCGCCGCACATCACCTTCGAGGAGGCGAAGAAATTCACCAAGTCGATGACGAAAGGTGATCCGCATCTCGGGCATATGATCAAGCAGACGTTCAAAGAAGCGATTGAAAGCTTCATCCCGCATGGAACATGAGCAGGGTTAGTCTGGATTGGGAGCGCACGAATCAACGAACGCATTTGTCGAACGACGAGACACCGTATAAGGATTAACGGGACCGGCTCGAATTTATCCAGAGAACGGTTATGTGACTCCCGATTTAAGATCCGTCCCGGTGAAAAATTTTGTTCTGGTCCGGTGCAGCCGTTGTTGCGGGCGCGCTCATTGCCGCGATTTGGAAAAAGAGAAATAAAACGTGAGTTCAGCACAAAATGGCGAGTCTCGGCGCTGAAGCGTGCGAAGCCAATTTATGAAACGGCACCATCACAACAGTCGCGTCGTTGTAGTTACTGGTGCGTCCGCCGGCGTTGGGCGCGCCACCGTGCGAGCATTTGCTCGGGAAGGCGCACGCATAGGGTTGATCGCGCGGGGTCGCGCCGGACTTGACGGCGCAAAGCGCGACGTGCAAAGCGCTGGTGGCGAAGCGATCGTTCTGGCAGTGGACGTGGCCGATCCGGTCGCCATCGAAAATGCCGCGGCGCGCGTGGAACAAGAACTCGGTGCCATTGACGTTTGGGTAAACAACGCCATGACATCGGTTTTTTCGCCGATCAAACAGATGACGCCAGAAGAATTCAAACGCGTGACTGAAGTCACGTATCTCGGCTGTGTTTACGGGACACTCGCAGCGTTGAAGAGGATGATTCCTCGCGACCGCGGCGTCATCATTCAAGTAGGGTCGGCACTCGCTTATCGTGGCATTCCGTTACAGGCAGCCTACTGCGCGGCCAAACACGCTATCCAGGGTTTCTGCGATTCGCTGCGATGCGAATTGATCCATGAGAAAAGCAATGTGCGTGTCACCATGATCGAAATGCCGGCCCTCAACACGCCCCAATTTAGTTGGGTGAAAAGCCGGCTTCCGCACAAAGCCCAGCCGGTGCCACCAATTTTCCAACCCGAAGTTGCGGCCAAAGCAATCGTGTTCGCATCGCACCATTCCCGTCGCGAAATTTATGTCGGCATGCCTACGGTCCAGGCAATCCTCGGAAACAAAATCGCGCCGGGTTTGCTCGATCGTTATCTGGCGCGAACCGGGTTTGAGTCACAACAGCACGACGGAGCGGAAGATCGGCATCGTCCCGACAACCTGTGGGAGCCGGTTGATGCACACGTTGATTACGGAGCACACGGTAGCTTCGATGGCCGCGCTTCCTCGCGCAGTCCGCAATTGTGGACGAGCATGCATCGCAAATGGTTGTGGTTAGGCGCGATCTTTCTCGGGCTCAGCGCTTTTTTGCTGCGCGCGCGTTCCGCGAAACAATAGGATCGGATCAGCCGGATACCGCGGGGCAGGAGGTGCTTTCTAAACTGCGCGGCAGCCCGGCCACGCAAGATATCCCAGTCATTGTGACGAGCGCGATGCCAGCCCGGCGCGAATCCAGGAACCGCTGGAACAAGGTGCCAACGCTTATCTGAGCAAACCGCTCGACATCGTCGAGTTCTGCCGAGTCGTAGACGAACAGATGAGTCAGCGCTGCTGACCAAGCCTGCAGATGTGCGGCGGTGCTTAGCTCGGCAGCAGCTTCACTCTCGACTAGGTCTTGGTGCCCACGTTCGAAGGCTCCCAGTGTGGTCGAGGGCATGCGTCAGTAACTCTTCTGCCGTTTCGACCGGCACGAACCGCAGCTTCTGCTTGGCTTCTTCGGGAACATCTGCGAGGTCCTTTTCATTTAACTTTGGAATGATCACGGTGGAAATGTCCGCACGCATGGCGGCGAGACTCTTCTCTTTTAACCCACCGATTGGCAGAACCATTCCGCGCAACGTGATTTCACCTGTCATCGCTACATCGGAGCGCACCGGTTTATTGCTGAACAACGAAGCGAGGGCTGTGAACATGGCCACGCCGGCTGAAGGACCATCCTTCGGCACCGCGCCGGCGGGAACGTGCACGTGAATGTCGTACTCGCGAAACTCCTCCGGCTTGATGCCGATGGCCGTCGCGCGGCTCCTAACGAGACTAAGGGCAGCTTGGGCGGATTCCTTCATCACGGCGCCGATTTGCCCGGTGAGAGTAATGTTGCCCTTGCCCGGGTAGCGGGCCGCCTCGACATGCAGAATTTCGCCTCCCGTAGGGGTGTAGGCGAGACCGGTGACCACGCCGGGCGCGCTCGTAGTAAGTCGTCGCTCATGGATGTAGCGTTGGGGGCCCAACGTTTCGCGAACCAAATCCATCGTGATCGTGACCTTGTCGGTGAGGCCCCGTGCAACTCGCGCCGCTACCGCCCGACAAACGGCGCCGATCTGCCGCTCCAGTTCCCGGACCCCGGCTTCGTGAGTGTAGTCGTTGACAATGGACCGCAGCGTTTCTTCCGACCATTCGATCTGGTCAGGTTTAAGTCCATTTTCCGTTAGCTGACGCGGGACCAGATAACGCTTCCCGATCTCCAGTTTTTCCCGCTCGGTGTAACCGGGCAGATCAATCAATTCCATGCGATCGAGCAGCGGGCCGGGGATTCCTCCAATGTAATTAGCGGTCGCAATAAAAATGATCTGCGAGAGATCGAACGGAACGTCGAGATAGCGATCGACAAAAGCTTTATTCTGCCGCGGGTCGAGCACCTCCAATAGGGCGCTGGCAGGATCACCACGAAAATCGGCGCCGATCTTGTCTACCTCATCGAGCATCATGACTGGATTGCGCGTGCCTGCTCGCCGCAACTCCTGAACGATACGGCCAGGCATCGAACCGATGTAGGTGCGGCGATGGCCACGGATCTCTGCTTCATCGCGAATGCCGCCCAGACTCATGCGCACAAACTTTCGCCCCAGCGCATCGGCTACGGATTGCCCCAGACTGGTTTTCCCGACACCCGGCGGCCCAAGCAAGCACAGAATTGGTCCTTGGCCGAGGGGGTTGAGTTTGCGAACCGCGAGATATTCTATCAACCGGCGCTTCACCTTCGTCAGATCATAATGATCGCGATCAAGAATCTCCTGCGCCTTCTCGAGGTCGAGATTATCTTCGCTTGTGGTCGACCAGGGCAACTCGGCGATGGTCTCCACGTAAGTGACAATGACCGAATACTCAGGGCTGGCGGGCGGAATAATGTCGAGCCGCTTCAGCTCGCGCTCTGCCTGTGCCAGTACTTCGGCCGGCGGTTTTGCTTCTTCAAGCCGAGTGCGGAGCCGGGCGATTTGTTCGTCCGCTCCGGTATCCCCTTCCCCGAGCTCTCGCTGAATAGCCTTGAGCTGCCCGCGCAGATAAGCTTTGCGTTGCGCATCGCTGAACTGAGATTGCACATCCTGCTGAAGCTTTTGTTGAATCTGCGCCACCTCTACTTGGCCGCTGATCTGCTTTTGGACCGCCCGCACGCGCTTCCGCACGTCGAGCTCCTCCAGGATCGATTGTCTTTCCGCCACGGACACATCGAGATGTGGTGCGAGGAAATCAGCCAGCTGTTCCGGACTATCCATGTTGCGAATAATCGCAGCCGTTTCTTCGGGAATGTCAGGCCGCAACTGCGATAGTCGCGCAGCGGCATCGCGCAGGTTCTGAAACTCCGCCTGCCACTCCACACTTTGCTCCGGTACAATCGAGTCGAGCAGGTTAATCTCGGCGCGCAGATAAGGTTGCGTGGTGACGATCTTGCGCATGGCAAACCGCCGCAGCCCCTGGACGATAATAACGACACGATCTTCCGCTTGTCGAAGCAGCTTCAACACGATCGCCGCCGTTCCAATATGATAGAGATCTTGCGGAGCAGGGTCTTCTTTTTCTTCGTCCCGCTGAGCCAAAAACCCGATCACCTTCGTTAATGGCAACGTTTGGTCGAGCAGCTTAATGGAGGCCGGCCGGCTTACAGTCAAAGGGAGCACGCTCCCCGGAAACATCACAAATCCGCGCAACGGCAGGATGGATAACTCTTCCGGAATGCGCGGCAACGCGGGACCTTCGCCGCCACCACTCGTCAGCTTGAGTTCGCGGTCGACCGGCGCGGTGGAAGATCGCTGCAAGGTTGAGATGGTCCCCTCGTTCATTTTTTCACAGGCAAATAAATCCAAAGAAACCCGTCCTTTTGCTCCGCACGCGTATGTTCCGCGTCTACTTCCACGGGCAACTGCAACTCGCGCTCGAACGGTCCGTAATCGATTTCCAGCGCCAGGATCTGAGTGGTGTGCTCGGTCGGTTCCGGCGCCTCACGCTTCCCGCGAATGAGAACTCGGCGCGGCTCGACCGTGAGATCAATCAACGATTTATCCACGCCGGCGAGATCGACACAAACGCGAATGGCGGCCGCGCAACGGAAGGCGTTGATCTGCGGCTGCCAAACGTGCCCGGCGCGACGCCAGAACTGAACACTGGTCACCGTCAGGTCAGCTCGCGTATGATGCACCCATCCCAATCTCATGCTTCGAATCGCATCCTCCTGTTTCATTAACGCAATCTATACCGCGAACAGGTGGGCGTCGCCTAATGTTGTGCGGGCAAGGGGCCCGTTGTTGCGCTATGTCGTCGAATTGAAGTGAGCATGGGCAGGAACATTCCTGACTCGCCGAACAGAACCAGCTCCGCCACTCCGCGCCCATGATCATGGAGTACGTGCGCACGAATTATCCTCTCACCGATCAGCTGGGCGTTACGCCTATACACCCATACCGTTTTGTAGCATGGCCTTGCACTACTACTCGGTGGAACCGCTTTTTGCACCGTGCGGGGGAAGGTTAGGATGAGTGTATCTCAACGTTCTGCTGGGCGAATGGACGCGAGTCCTCGCTCCACGATTGCTGCGCTGGCTCTATTATTGGCGCTCGCCATCGGCATATTCGCCGATATTTTGTTCACCGGCGGCACACGCGTCCTTGGACATTCGGCCAGCGATCTGCTTTTGCAGTATTACGCCTGGCGTGATTTTGGTTTTCGCGAGCTGGGGCAAGGAAACCTTGCGCTGTGGAATCCGCACATCTTCTGCGGCGCTCCTTACCTTGGCGGAATGCAGGGTGCGCAGCTTTATCCGCCGAACTGGATTTTTCTCATCCTGCCGCTGCCGGTCGCGATCAATTGGTCAGTCGCGCTCCACGTCTTCGCCATTGCTGCGTTCATGTTTATGTGGATGAGGCAACGCGATCTTGGCACTGCCGCCAGCTTTCTCGCCGGCACGCTGGTGATGTTTTCCGGCGCGTTCTTCACCCACGTTTTTGCCGGGCATCTCCCGCAATTGTGCACCATGAGCTGGGCACCGCTGATTTTCTGTTCCATCGATGCCCTCCTACGGACACGACGAGTGATTTGGCTGTTAATCGGAATGCTCGGCGTCGCGATGCAAATCGTCGCAGGATTCCCGCAGTACCTCTTCTACACCGCAATCATCGCAGCTCTGTACGTTAGCCTGCGATTGCTTCGTGATTGGGATTGGCGAATCGCTCTCGCCTTCACCGGCATCTATGTGGGCGGCGCTCTTCTCGCTGCCATCCAGTTATTACCTGCCATCGAAACAACGCACGAAACTACCCGCGGCCTGCAGCTGCCTTTCAATTTTGCATCGATGGTGGCATTCCCACCGGAAAATTTCATTACGCTGTTCGGTCCGAACTTTTTGGGAGAAATAGCGAAATACTGGGGCCGCTGGTATCTGTGGGAGACGTCGTTGTTTATCGGGGTGCCGGGTCTCGTTCTTGGCGTTTATGCGGCAGTCCGGTGCGATCTGCGAACGAAGTTACCCGCTCTGGTTATAATTCTCGTTAGCATTGTACTCGCGCTCGGCGTTTACACGCCGCTGTTTCATTTGCTCTACACCTGGGTGCCGGGGTTCGACCGTTTCCGCAGCATCTCCAAATTCATCTTTCCGGCATCGCTGTTTATCATTCTTCTCGCCGCCACCGGGTTTGATCAGCTCTTGCGAGACAAGAAAGTGGGGAACGCATTGATTGCGACGGTTTTCGCCGTCGCGGTGGCATTAGCTGTGGTCGCATGGTGGAGCGGAAGCACAGGATCGTGGCCCGCCTTAATGAACACGGCTCGAACGAGTGGTGAATCCTATCTTTTTCCGCAGCTCTATTCAAACACGGAATTCGTTGCTAAGTCGCAACACGGTGCCGCAACATCGCTCGCGATTGCTGCGGCGGTTTCTGCGGTTCTCGGAGGCATTCTCGTTGCCACTCGCTACAATACGCGGGCGCTTTTCGGCATCATCCCACTGGCCGTTGCAGAAATGCTGATCTTTGCCAGCAATGCCCGCCCGACGTCCGACCTCTCGACGATCGTAAGTGCGGACGAAAAAAAGCTCCTCGCCGAACATCCCGGGGATTACCGCATCATGAACGTTAACAATCCGAATACCGCCATGATCGTCGACGCATACGACATTTGGGGTTACGACGCGACCGTGATGCGGCGTTACGCCGAGTTCATGACCTGGACACAAGGTGGCGATCCGAACAATGCCATGTCGTACGTGAAGCTTGTCCAGTTCGACCCGCTTTTTGCAATGCTGCGTGAGCGTTACGTTTTTGCGGAGCGGAACGGCAAATTCGAAATGGAAGAAGCGCCGGTAGTGCTGCCTCATCTACAACTGATTTCGAACTACCGCGTCCTGCAAAATCGAGACGCCATCTTCAACGCGATGCATGCTGAAACGTTCGATCCGACGCACGAAGTGATTCTGGAATCGGAACCGGATCCGAAGCCCGTGCACGGC
>JBKPQI010000149.1:0-3184 GCA_046733975.1 Verrucomicrobiota bacterium | reverse complement strand
GGATTGCGCTCTTCGAAATTGGTAACGTTTTTCTTCCGCCTACCGGCGAACAACGACGCAAGCTGGCGCTGGTGCTTTGTGGCCAAGCGATTGCCGCCAAAAACTGGCGTGTCGAAGAGAAACGGCCGCTCGATTTCTTTGATCTGAAAGGCGCGCTCAATACGGTGGCAGGGTTGCATTTTCACCGCAGTAAACAATCCGGCTTTGCCTTGAGCACGGAAATCTTTCATGAATCCGAACGGATCGGTCTCGGCGGACAGCTATCGAGCGCAAGTTCCATTGCCGGCAGTCCGGTATTGATCGCCGAGATCGATCTTGCCCCGATAGCGCGAGCAACCAAACGCAGGGAGCGGTTCAAAGAAATTGATCGTTATCCAGCAGTGACGCGTGACGTTGCGATGTTTGTCGGAGCGGAAGTGACGCACGAAGAAATCGTTCGAGCAATCGCAGCGGCTAACGAGCCTTTGCTGGAGAAGGTAGAGTTGTTCGATTTATTTATGGAAGACGAGGGCGACAAAGCGTCGCAAGCACGGAAGTCGCTCGCCTATTCGTTGACATACCGGGATAAAAATCGCACACTGACAAACGAAGAAGTGAGTGCGGCACACGCGCGGATTCGCGAGCGGTTGCGAAGCGATGTCGGCGCGGAGTTGCGCGAGTAGTTCTTTTGAAATAACTGCGAGTTGTTGGTTGAGAGTTCGCCGCTTTGTCCCAACTCTGAACTGACCATTCTCGGTGCTTTACCCTGCGTTGTTCGAGATACAGGTGAGATTCCCGAACCGATACATCGAACTAAGGAGGCTAGGTCGCGTCTTGGGGAAGATGGCACGCCTTTATTGGAAGTCAGACGCTCTCGCGACGGTCATCCGCCCGTTACCGAAAGGGACGGGACATCCGCCTAAACGGCATCTGCGGGGTAATACTTTTAAAAGCCGGATCGAATTTCGATTCGGCTTTTTGTCATCTGGCGAAAACGTTGATCGATCCCTTTGCGCATTTTAAGGTGACGCCGCAAAATCCTTCAGCTGGCGCTCGGGATGACAGGCCCCGGAAACATGCTAACCATTCATGCCAACAATGTCCGCCCTGCTCGCCCTTGAAGACGGTCGAATTTTCGAGGGCGAATCTTTTGGCGCTACCGGAACCCGCGTCGGCGAGATTTGCTTTAATACCTCGATGACCGGTTACCAGGAAGTCCTGACCGACCCATCATATCGCGGACAAATCGTGGCCATGACTTACCCGTTGATCGGAAACTACGGAACTAATGCGACCGATCAGGAAAGCACCGAGCCACATGTCCGCGGCTTCGTTATCGAAGAGCTAAGTGAACGCCCCAGTAACTGGCGCGCTGAGGAATCACTCGATGATTATTTGCGGCGCTGGAAGATTCCCGGCCTCCAAGGCATCGACACGCGTGCGCTGACGCGACATCTGCGGACCCGCGGCGCGATGAAAGCCTGTCTGACCACCGAAATCACTTTACACGAAGAGGCGGTGCGACGGGCGGTGGAAGGTGAAGGCGTTATTGGTATGGATTACGTGAGAGAGGTCACGACACCCAACGTTTTTCAATGGGACCCCGGCGATCAACTGAGCCGACCGTGGTCGTTGCAAACGGGCGATCAGGCGCCGAAGCTTCCGCCGATTCGGCATCGCATTGTGGCATTCGACTACGGAATGAAACGCAACATTCTACGCTCGCTGCGACAGCGGGGATTCGGCGTGACCGTTGTTCCCGCCACGACTACTGCCGATGAAGTACTCGCTCTCGACCCGGATGGCGTGTTTCTGTCGAACGGTCCCGGCGATCCCGAAGCGCTGCCTTACGCTCATCAAAGCGTCCGCGGTCTGATCGGCCGGAAACCGATTTTTGGAATTTGTCTCGGACATCAGGTGCTCGGTTTTGCCTATGGCGGCGGGACTTTCAAACTGAAATTTGGCCATCGCGGTGGCAATCAGCCGGTAAAAGATTTGCGGTCAGGAAAGGTGGCAATCACCGCGCAAAATCACGGCTTCGCGGTCGATCCCGAGTCGTTGCCGAACGAAGTCGAAGTTACACATATCAATCTGAATGACGGCACCGTCGAAGGAATGCGGCACAAAGAGCTTCCGATTTTTAGCGTGCAATATCATCCTGAAGCCGCTCCCGGACCGCACGACGCGAGCTATTTCTTCGAACAGTTCGCCGATCTCATCGATCGGCAAAAGCTGTAGCCGGCATCGATGATTCCCGCCGCCGGGATCACCGATTCCCGGCTACGGTCAAGCGCACGACAATGTGACTGTGATTAATTGGACAATACACTTTCGCGGGCGCAGCTCGGTGACGCCGAGCTCTTAGAACTCGGCCCTCCACCGCTGGTTCGAGCCATTCGTGATTGAATGTCGCATGTAGCCGCCTCCTCTGTCGAGGCGAGGACACACCGCCGCCGCTCACGATTGACCATGGCCAATTTCCGGCAGAAGTTCACCGCATGTTCAATTCCACAATTCCAGCAAGCCTGAAGGTGGTGGTCGCGGTGGGATTTGTCTCCGCGCTCGCTTTAGCGCCGGTCGCGCGCGCGGCCGAGCAGGGTAAAGAGAATCTCGATGCCTCCGCCTCCAAAGAGATTACCGGCGAAGTCGTCGATATGATGTGCTACGTCGATCACAATGCCATGGGTGACAAACATGCAGGGTGCGCGGCCAAATGCATCAAAGGCGGCGGCCCCGTCGGCATTGTGTCCGATGGCAAAGCTTATTTGATCATCGGCGATCATAAACCGATGAACGATCAGCTCGCGGAATACGCCGGCAAAACGATCACGGTGAAAGGCAAAATGGCCGAGCGCGGTGGCGTCGCCATGCTGGAGAATGCCGAGGTCGTCAAGAAATAGTTAGATCTAGAATCGCAAACGGCGCGCGGGTAAATGCGCGCCGTTTTTGTTTCGGCGCCCGCTCACGAGCGGTTACGTAGCGCGATGGTCTGGAACTTGACTGCTTAAAGCAGTCAAGTTCGGACGTCCGTTTCTGGCCTCGCGACTGGTTTCCATGTTGGCGAGAGCGCAACTACGCAGTTCTGTCATCCGGAGGCGCGGAGACGTCGAGGAACCTGCCCAAAGGAAATTTACGTCGCCACAAAATCCGCCACCAACTGCGAGGTCCTTCACCTTCGGCTTCGGGATGACACGCAGCTGCGCGC
>JBKPQI010000148.1:0-3963 GCA_046733975.1 Verrucomicrobiota bacterium | reverse complement strand
CACCCTCTCCCGGGTTACTGGTCAGCAAAGCCTCCGTTCATTCGGATCGGCAAAGTTTATCTCGGGGCTACGCAGTCTTCGTTTCCCGGTGTTTAGAGTGCCACACGCTCCCTCCAACAACTAAATATTCTAAAGACCAATGGCCTTATCTCGTTAGCCGAATGGCGGATCGGGCCAGACTCAGCAATTCCGATCAAGCTGCACTCATTGCCTACCTCCGCGCTGCCTCTACGACCGCACCTTAATCAGACATTTCCCGCAGCTCGCGATTTGCAGAACTGTAACCAGGAGCGGGACATCCATATCGTTGCTGCAGTCGAAACTTGACTGCTTTAAGCAGTCAAGTTTGAGGAACGTCCAGTTTGGCTACTTTGGAACCCTGCCGCGCGTCGCTTTAGCGAGCAGCCAGGTGGATGCATCACCTTTGCAGTTGAAGGCCACGCCGAAGTCTGGACGTTAGCCGTCATGAATTCGCGTGGTTACTCTTTCGTTTCCCTGATTTTTGCACTTGCAGGAGCCGTTTGCGCAGCGCCGTCGCCCTCACCGAGTGCGACGCCGCAAATCGATCCGAAACTTTTCTCGGGAATGCAATGGCGACAAGTCGGACCATTCCGCGGTGGACGCGCTTTGGCGATCGAAGGAGTCCGAAACGAACCGAATATCTGGTATTTCGGCGGCGTCGCTGGCGGAGTTTGGAAAACGCTCGATGGCGGGGCGACCTGGACACCGCTGTTTGATAAGGAGGATATTTCCTCGGTCGGCGCGATCGCGGTCGCGCCTTCCGATCACAACACCGTCTATGTCGGCACCGGCGAAGCCGCCATTCGCGGAAACACGACTTACGGTACGGGGGTTTACAAATCGGTCGATGCGGGAAAGAACTGGAAAAATGTGGGACTGCGCGACACCCGCCAAATTGGCGCCCTCATCGTTCATCCCAATAATCCCGACATCGTCCTCGTGGCTGCGCTCGGGCATGCCTTCGGGCCGAACCAGGAACGCGGCATTTTTCGGACGAGCGACGGCGGCAAAACGTGGACAAAAGTTCTTTTCAAGGATGAGAATACTGGTGGCATCGACATCGTGTTCGATCCGCGTAATCCCAACGTAGTTTTTGCTGCTCTGTGGCAGGCAAGACGGCAACCATGGTTTTTCTCCAGTGGCGGACCGGGCAGCGGCCTTTACAAATCCGAGGACAATGGCGTCACTTGGAAACAGCTAACGGGACATGGACTGCCCGATGGAATTCTGGGTCGAATCGGAGTCAGTGTTTCCGGCGCGGATTCGAGTCGCGTCTATGCCATTATCGAAGCAAAAGAGGGCGGAATTTTTCGCTCCGATGACGGCGGCGAGAAGTGGACAAAGGTAAACGACGACGGCCGCTTTCGTCAGCGGGCCTGGTATTTCAGCAAAATCTACGCGGATCCGAAGTCAGCCGACACGGTCTACGTTTTAAACACCGGCGCGTTTAAATCGGTCGACGGCGCGAAAACATTCACTCTCCTGCCGGCACGTCACGGCGACCATCACGGTCTCTGGATTGATCCGGATAATCCGAACCGGATCGGCAACGTGAATGATGGGGGCGCCAGCGTTTCCATGGACGGTGGTAAAACCTGGACGACGCAAAACAATCAACCCACCGCGCAGTTTTACCACGTCGCGACCGACAACGCTTATCCGTATCACATTTACGGCGCGCAACAGGACAACTCCAATGTGGGAATCACGAGCCGGGGCGAGAGCGGCGTGATCACGACGCAGGACTGGTTTCAGGCTGGCGGTGGTGAATGCGGGTTCGTCATTCCCGATCCACGCGACTGGCACATCATCTATTCGAATAACGAAGGCTTCATCAATCGTTACGTGAAGGGCAAGGAGGAGACCCAGGACGTCAGTGTGTGGCCGCAGGATCACTCAGGACACGGTGCGATGGACGTGCTTCATCGATTTCAATGGGTCACACCTCTCTTCCTTTCCCCGCACAATCCCGATGTCATGTACACGGCAGCGGAATGCGTTTTCAAATCTACCGATCACGGCATGAGCTGGGCACAAATCAGCAATGATCTGACGAAGAATGATAAATCGAAACAGCAGCCAAGCGGCGGTCCGATCACCAACGACATTACCAGCGTCGAATATTACGACACCGTTTTCGCCCTGGCGGAATCACCGAAAAAGCAGGGAACCATCTGGGCAGGGACTGACGACGGATTGGTCCATGTCACGACTGATGACGGCAAGAACTGGGCGAACGTTACGCCCAAAATGCCGGACTGGAGCACGGTATCGATCATCGATCCTTCACCGCACGACGCCACCACAGCTTACGTCGCGGTTGACCGCCACCGGCTGGATGATTTTAAGCCCTACATTTTCAAAACGACCGATTTAGGGAAGAGCTGGAGCACCATCGTAAGCGGCATTCCCGAAGGCGCCTACGTCCGCAGTGTGCGGGAGGATCCAAAACGCAAAGGATTGCTCTATGCGGGCACGGAATTGGGCGTGTACTTCTCGTTAGACGATGGCGCACACTGGCAGCCGTTGCAATTGAACCTGCCGCAATCACCCATTCATGATCTCGTGGTTAAGGACGATGATCTTGTCGCTGCCACACATGGCCGTTCCTTTTGGGTGCTCGATGACCTGACTCCGTTGCGCCAGCTAAATCCTCAAAGCGCCGCGCCCGAGATGCTGCTTTATCAACCGGAGACCGCGGTGCGATTGCACTACCCGGAGGAAATCGACAAGCGTCAGGCGGCCGGCAGCAATCCGCCGGCTGGCGCCATTCTCGACTACTATCTCAAGACCGCACCGAAGGATGAAGTCACGATCGATATCCTTGATAGCAACGGAAGAATGGTGCGCCACCTCTCCAGCAAAGAGAAAAAGGAAAACGAGCAGCCCCCGGAATGGCCGGACCGTGTGGAAGCGCCTAAAACCATCCCGGCAAATGAAGGGATGAATCGATTTGCCTGGGATTTGCGCTACAACGAGCCGGTTCAAATTCCCGGCGCCTTTTATTCGGATAATGGACCGCGCGGACCGTTAGCTCTTCCCGGCGATTACCAGGTCAAGCTAACGGCAAATGGGAAAACACAGACCACGCCGCTCCATCTCGTTGCCGACCCGCGCACCAAGGATCATGAGGCGGAGCTGCCGAAACAGTTCGAGCTTTCAACGCAAGTAACTGCGCGAATTTCTGAATTACATCAGGCGGTGAATGAAATCCGCGAGGTGAAATCGCAGATCAAAGAGCTGCATACCAAGTTTGGCGACGATCCAAAGGTGAAAGCGGCATTGGATGCCGCCGATGGCCTGGAACACAAGGTATCCGATGTCGAGCAGCAGTTGATTCAGGTAAACATGAAAGGGTCCGAAGCAAACCTCGCGTTTCCGAGCATGCTAAATGAACAGTTCGACAACTTCAGCCGGTTAATTGACAGCGGCGATCGCGAACCCACGAAACCACAGTTGGATATATTTGCCTCGCTCAACGGCCGGCTCGATGAGCAGCTAAAAAAGTGGAATGCGATCAAGCAGGACGACTTGCCGAAAGTGACGGAGCTGATCAAGCAGGCCGATCTCCCTGCGATTCTGATCAAGGACAAAAAGGGCGAATCGTGATCAGTGAATGTGGATGGCCACCTCGACCTAACATCCTGCAGCGCACGATAAGAGGTGCGTCATCCTCAGCGGAGCGAAGGACCTCTCATAGGTCGCCGACTACCGCACGGTCGAGAGATCATTCGTCGCGGGGGTCGATCATTGCACCGTCGCTCATAGTCCACTAGCCTTTATCGACGCTGTACTTTCCGGGGCCGATAAAAGATAAACAAACAAGAACAATAACGACTTCGATCGGGATGATAATCGGGTAAAGGCCGTGTTCGTGGTGGAAGACTGCAATGGCATGGACCAAAGCGCATAGAAAGGCCAGCAAAAGTCCGATGCGAAAGG
>JBKPQI010000147.1:0-5220 GCA_046733975.1 Verrucomicrobiota bacterium | reverse complement strand
GAGCTGGGAGAGCAGATACGCGCGCTCAAAGAGTTGCAGGAGATGGCGAAGAGCTACGGATTAGACATTTCCGGGCCGGCAAAGAATGCGAGGGAAGCAGTGCAATGGCTTTACTTCGCCTATCTCGCGGCCGTGAAGGAGCAAAACGGCGCCGCCATGTCGTTGGGCCGAGTCTCGACCTTTCTCGATATCTATTTCGAACGCGATCTGAAAGAAGGGACGCTAAACGAATCGCAGGCGCAGGAAATCATCGACGACTTCGTCATCAAGCTACGAATCGTTAGGTTTTTGCGGACACCGGAATACGATGATCTGTTTGCCGGCGATCCAACTTGGGTAACGGAATCGATCGCCGGCATGGGTGATGACGGCCGACCGCTGGTGACCAAAACCAGTTTCCGTTTTCTGCACACCCTCTATAACCTCGGACCGGCGCCGGAACCGAATCTGACGATCTGGTATTCTCCACGATTACCGGAGAACTTCCGCCGCTTCGCGGCCAAGGTGGCGATCGACACCAGCGCGCTGCAATTTGAAAGTGACTCGCTCATGCGCAGCGCATGGGGGGACGACGGCGCAATCGCCTGCTGCGTTTCGCCGATGTTGATGGGCAAACAGATGCAATTCTTCGGTGCGCGGGCCAACCTCGCTAAATGTCTGCTCTACGCGATCAACGGCGGGCGCGACGAGATCAGCGGGAAACAGGTCGGTCCGAAGGTTGATCCGGTTAAGGGCGACTATCTCGATTTTGAGGACGTGGCCACAAAGTTCGAAGCAATGATGGAATGGCTGGCAGGCGTTTACGTCAACGCGATGAACGTGATCCACTACATGCACGACAAGTATTCTTACGAACGAATCGAGATGGCGCTGCATGATTACGCTCCGGTGCGGACGATGGCGTTTGGTATCGCCGGTTTGTCGGTGGTGGCAGACAGTCTGTCGGCCATGCGTTATGCCCGCGTGAAGGTGATACGTGATGAATCGGGCCTAATTGTCGATTACGAAATTGAAGGCGACTTTCCGAAGTTCGGTAACAACGACAACCGGGTCGACCAAGTTGCTGCTTCAGTGGTCTCGATGTTCATGAGCAAGCTGCGAAAACATCCGACCTATCGCAATGCCATACACACCCAATCAGTGCTGACCATTACCTCAAACGTTGTTTACGGAAAGAACACTGGTCACACGCCCGATGGCCGCCGCAAAGGAGATCCATTTGCGCCCGGCGCCAATCCTATGCACGGCCGTGACGCGCATGGGATCATGGCGTCGGCCGCATCGGTCTCTAAAATTCCTTACCGTGACGCTGCCGACGGCATTTCTCTGACGACCTCAATGGTGCCAGAGGGTTTGGGCCGCACACCCGAAGATCAAGTCACCAATTTGGTCGGTGTCCTGGACGCTTTCTTTGGGGCGAGTGGGTACCATATGAATGTGAATGTGCTGAATCGCGAGATGCTGCTCGATGCGATGGAACATCCGGAAAAATACCCGTCGCTCACGATTCGTGTTTCGGGTTACGCCGTGAATTTCGTTCGGCTGACGCGCGACCAGCAGATGGATGTAATCAATCGCACCTTCCACGGCGCGTCCTGACCAACCCTTATGAAGCTGGAAGCGATGGAGCCGGCGGCTCCGCCGATCGGCAGCCCATATGACTTGCGCGTTTCCGCGAGTGAAAAGGTGGACGAGACGGACATCCGCTCGGCCATGGAAAGTGGCGATTGGGGTTTTATCCACTCATTTACTACCGGCTCAGCGGTCGATGGGCCTGGTGTCCGCATCGTGGGCTGGCTTAGTGGTTGCCAATTTCGTTGTGTCTTCTGTCATAATCCGGACACGTGGAAGGTAACTAACGGCACACCGGTGCGCTTATCGCGCGCAGTGGAAGTGGTCAGTCAATACCGTACCAGTCTGCGAACGATGAAAGGTGGGCTAACGATTAGTGGGGGTGAACCGCTGCTGCAGTATCGCTTTGTATCAAAACTGTTTCCAGCGATCCACAAACTTGGGATTCATACGACTCTCGAAACTAATGGTTACTTCGGGGAGCGGCTGAGCGACGAAGACCTGACTTCGATCGATCTCGTGATGCTTGGACTCAAGGCAATTGAACCCAATTTACACAAACGCTTAACCGGCATGGAGATTAAACCCATCCATGAATTCGCGCGAAGGCTAGCTGCGCGAAAACATCCAGTCTGGATTCGGTTTGTCGTCGTGCCAGGCTGGACCGACAACATGGAGGAAGTCGACCGAATGGTGGAATTTGCCGTCAACCTGGGAAATGTGGAACGCGTTGACGTGTTGCCATTCCATCAAATGGGCCGATACAAATGGGAAAAGCTTGGGATGGATTATCAGATGCGTGACGCACAACCGCCTTCGCGTGAAACCATCGTCGAAGTCCTTTCGCGTTTTCGCGAGGCCGGACTGAAAGCGGTTTGAGTTGGGCTGAAGCATGGAATTAATGCGGTCACTGCTTGAGCAGCAACCGCTGATGGCGCTGTTCCTAACGATCGCGCTCGGCTATGTTGTTGGAGAAATCAACATCAAGGGGTTCTCCCTCGGCGTGGGAGCAGTGCTTTTCGTGGCACTCGCCGTGGGTTGGTTCGCACCGAAGTCAGTTCCATCGCCGATGGTCGGTACGTTGGGACTCGCGCTTTTCCTTTACGGTGTTGGGATCCATTACGGGAAGCAGTTCTTCGTCGGGCTGACAAGCCGGGCCGGGCTCCTTTCAAATGTGATGGCATTGACTGGCGTGGTTGCCTCCGGTGCAGTGAGTCTCCTGTTGATGAAACTGGTGGATCTCAAACTTGGTCACGCGCTGGGATTATTCGCTGGTTCGGGGACAAGCACGCCGACATTGCAGGCTGCGATTGCGACGCTCGGCAACGACGATCCCGCCGTTGGCTATTCGGTCGCTTATCCCTTTGGCGTGGCTGGCCCGATCCTTCTGCTCTACTCGACCTTCATATTCCTGAAACCGAAGATTCAAATCCAAACGGGCGCAGGCATCGAGCTTCTTGAAATCGCCGTGCGCAATCCCGAGCTGTTCGGTAAGTCATTCGGCGAGCTCACACCAGCGTTGCCAGCCAGTGTGCAGGTTGTCGCCGTGCGTCGACACGATCGGAACGAGCCCGCCTCTCCTAATCTGGTTGTTGCCGAGAATGACGTGGTCCTCGCCACTGCCTCGACAAAAGAAGCGCTGTCACAGGCCGCCACGATGCTCGGGCAACCCGCCCCGGGCACTCTTGTCAAGGACCGCCGCGACCTGGACTACGTGCGCGTGTTTGCTTCGCGCCCCGCCGTGATCGGCAGAACATTGGCCGATCTCCAATTGCCGGGAAACAAGGCGTCGATCGTCGTGCAGATCCGACGGGGCGACTCCGATATTCTGCCCCGACCGGATCTCGTTCTTGAGTTTGGCGACCGTGTCGGCCTATTCGCACATCGCGACGACTTCGCCGCGATGCGCAAATACTTTGGTGATTCGATTAAGGGCACCGTCGAGTTCAGTTACATCTCCATTGGTATCGGCATGGCCTTCGGATTTCTGGTCGGTGCCATCGAGATCCCCCTCCCGGGCGTCGGCAAGCTTGCGTTGGGATTGGCTGGCGTGCTGATCGTGGCGCTCATCCTCGGCAAACTGCGCCGTACCGGTGGCATGAACTGGACAATACCTCTTTCTGCCAATCTCCTGATTCGCAACCTCGGCCTCACGCTTTTTCTCGCGCAGGTCGGCATGAGTTCAGGTCCGAAATTTGCCGCGACCGTTACGCAGACCGGATTCATGATGCTGGGATTGGGCGCGGTTGTGCTGGTGGCCCTGGTGCTGCCAATTCTGATCCTCGGTCTTTTTGTTTTCCGGCGGCCCTATGATGAGGTGGCGGGGATTATCTCGGGGGCCTGCGGCAACCCGGCGATTCTCGCCTACGTGAATAAGCTCACGCCGACGGACCAACCGGACATCGCGTACGCTATGATTTTTCCGGGAATGACCATCGTGAAAATTCTTTTCGTCGACATTGCTCCGGCGTTTTACGGAGGCGGCTAGGAACAAGGAACGCGACGGGCGGCGAGGAAGAGTTAATCGTGACGGGCCAAATATTGATCCCATGGAGGTGACCGCGCAGAAGCAAACGATAGTAGCGCGGCAGCGATTTGTAACACGCTATCTCGATCCTGCGAGCCGATTGGGCGAGATTCTATTTGGGTTGATCATGGTGCTGACCATCACATTGGCCGCCGGCTTCGCCGTTACTGACGACCGGGCAGGCGTGCGCGAACTTCTGCTCGCCGCCATCGGCTGCAATGTCGCGTGGGGAATTATCGATGCTGTGATGTATCTGATGAATTGTGTTACAGTGCGTTCCGGCAAAATCCGTTTGGTCCAGGCGGTGCAAGCCGCGACAGACACGAATGCCGCGCTGGAGCTCGTCCAGACGCAGATCGAACCGGAACTTCAGGAATTAGTCGAACCGGACGAGGCGCGAGCTTTCAGCGAATCGGTTCTGACACATCTCAAGCGGGCCCGAATTACCAAAACCCTACTTACCCGGGACGACCTCTATGGTGCGCTCGCCTGTTTTTGGCTTGTCTTCCTTTCCTGTTTGCCGGCGGCCATTCCGTTTTTCATTTTCTCGCGCCCGCACCTGGCTCTACGCGTCTCAAACGGGCTTCTTATTGTGCTCCTTTTTCTGGTTGGTCGAAAATGGGCGCGTCATATCGGCACTAATCAGCTCGCCGCTGGATCGGCAATGGTAGTGATCGGTCTTACTTTGGTGGGCATAGCCGTCCTGCTCGGAGGTTAAGTGAAGCTGTTGCCGGCGTTTTATCTGATTTATTTTTCGTTGTTATCAGTCGAAGAATCGTTAGCGGAGAAGGCGACGAATGCTTTAACCGAAGCAGAGGCGTGGGAATATTCGCTCTCTGCTGCAACCTACATCGTACGCAATGGCCCCGATTACGTGAACCCGGTCCTTACCGCCGACCGGAGCTGGCTGCATCTGGAAGCGCGTTATAATTACGAGGCTCTGAAAACGGGATCAGTCTGGCTCGGCTATAACTTCAGCTTCGGTGACAAGCTGGTGCTCGAGGCTACGCCTATGCTTGGTGGCGTCTTCGGTAATTCCACCGGTGTTGCACCAGGGTATACAATATCAGTAAGTTACGATCGGTTTGAGCTCTTCACCCAGGGCGAATACTTCATCGACG
>JBKPQI010000146.1:0-6984 GCA_046733975.1 Verrucomicrobiota bacterium | reverse complement strand
TTGTTGAAAAGCTGATTATCCGTTTCCAAATCAGGAAACGTCACTGAGACGCCCGTTACCGGGTCAACGGCGCTTAGGGGCGGCGCATTGCCTGCCTTATCCGACCATGTTTGAAAGTGCATCGTTTCCGTAGGGCCAATGCTGATCAGGATTCGCAGCACTTCCACACTTCTTGCCCTTTGTGCAAGCGAGGGGTAGAGGCTGTTTCCACCTTGTTCGATCGTTGGGAAGTGAAAGGCAGCGGTGTTAGCTATGGCCTGAAGGAAGTTAGAATTTTTTAAATCATTATCCGTCCTCGGAATGGCGGTGTGCTGTCCATGGTGCAGGCTTGGAACTGCCTGCGGAAAAACATGGTCGGGATCGAGATCCGGGTTATGCGCGCTATCGCGATACCGTGTCCACCAGCTGGTATCCAGCGTGAGCTGAGTCAGGTTGGTCAGTCGTTTCCCAACCTTGTTCCGGTTGACTCCCGTCGCCGTGCTGCCCATGAGAGTGCGAAACGGATTCAGATTCGCAGGAGCCGCCCCCTTGGAGACTAAGTACGCGTTTAGGAACTGGTGGTGAGTGATTTCATCATCCGTATTATCATGAATATAGACGGCCATGTCCTCATCGAGGACTTCAAGGGCTTCAGTATAGGCTTCATTCCCGGTCCCGCCCGGCACTTCGCTGTCCTGGACGCCGCCGAGTTCGTTATATTGAATCCAAAAATCGGCCTCGAGTATCTCTAACGCAGCGGGGAATCGAAGGAGAGCGGCATCGCCCTGGCTAAGTCCGCTGTCGTCGTTGCTATCGTCATCGTCTTGCAATTGCGAAGCCAGTAGCCTCGCCCCTGGTAGCAGTAACGCCGCGCCTAATCCGGCACGACGAAGAAAAGATCGCCGCGGCAGAGCAGGCGACGTTGATGATAGCTCAGCAATATGTGGTAA
The DNA here is from genome assembly GCA_046733975.1 of Verrucomicrobiota bacterium. Lineage (GTDB taxonomy): Bacteria > Verrucomicrobiota > Verrucomicrobiia > Chthoniobacterales > UBA10450 > AV69. Next base: position 6,055 of record JBKPQI010000146.1, on the reverse strand, counting down.
CACTTGGGTTTTGTTCACGGGATTCCCTTTCATGTGGTTTGATGTTAAGTTACGGTGAAGCAATAAGTCGTAGTTACTCATCGGATTCACACCGCTAAGATCGCAAGCATTCGCGCCGCGCGCCGCTCGGGAAAGGTAACGAGGTTGTTACCGCGTTAGGACTGAATCACTGGCGATAACATTCAATCACAAATTGATGTTGTCGCGCCCGCTGTCTCAGCAGATCCATTCAAGTAGTTATGCGCTGGGGCAGCGCTTTGCAGCGGAAGTAAAATTGAAACTACGCCGCAGCTGCTGCCAGGATGCGCTGGATCAAAGGAAGACAAGTAATCAACTACTTCTTAAGCCGGCTGCCGGACACTGCGGCCGGTTCCTGAATGGTATAGCCGACGTGACGAACAGTCTGGATCATTGCGGGATCACCGATCTTCTTTCGCAAGCGTCCGATGAATACTTCCACCAGCTTGGTATCGTAATCGTGCGCGTGCTCCCAAACCCGTTCGCATAACTCGGTACGAGTAAAAACACGACCGGGCTCCCGCATTAGAACTTTTAATAACATCAGCTCGCGCGGTGATAGTTCGATCCGCTCCGATTCGCGATATACCTCCTGATTGGCCAAGTCGAATGAAAGCGCACCCACTCGCAATCTAAGCTCTGGTTCCTCCGCATAACGTCGACCCAGCGCGCGCACGCGCGCGACCAGTTCCTGCATCGCGAAAGGCTTGGCGAGATAATCGTCCGCGCCTAACTGCAAGCCCGTGACGCGATCCTGAATTTCACCACGCGCCGTAAGAACGATTACGCGGCTGCTCACATGCTGCTTACGCAAACGACGAAGGACTTCGAGTCCATCCATCCCGGGCAGACTCAAATCCAGAACGATCAGATCAAAAGAATCTTTTCCCGCCGCTTGCACTGCCTCGACGCCATCATGAATCACCACCGGATCATGACCCGCTTCGGTCAGCGCCGAAGACACATGGCGCGAAAGTCGAATATCATCGTCAACTACAAGAACGTGCATGATGGTGGAAGATCGCTGAGCGGCGGCAATTGTAGTTTATCTTACGAACATTGCGCTGAACAGAACTACCTGTAAAGGTAACGCGCTTGTTACTTTTAGGATTGTTCAGAAGCGAACGGTGAACTGGGCGGCGAAAAGGTGGTTACTGTCGTGCGGGCCGCTGGTCTGCTGCTGAAAGCTGTATTGCAGCTTTAATTGTGTGTGTGAGGTAAAGCGATAACCAGCGGCGATATCCACCCGCCCAAGGTCCTGGCCCCAGCGTCTCCCTGCCGCGCCACCAATATCGATGCTACTAAAGAGCTGCTGGTTCCAGCGCAGCGCCGCAAAAAACTGCGGAGTAAATTTATACTTCGCTTCTAAATAATACGCCAGCGTGTCGGCATCGCCCACACGCGGAACTTCGAAGCGGGCTTCGTAAACTTCCGCCCAGACTTGGAGATGATGCCAGGCGAAACTTGCGTCCTGTCCCAGAATCAGCTCGCGATAATCATTAATGTCACGCCCGGGCGGGAGGGTTGGCTGGGCTTCCGCTCGCAGATACGGGCCGTTGCTCAGAGAAAAACCAAAGTTCCACATTTGATCCGGTCGGAATCCCAGCCGGCCAGAGAAAGTCGGATGATCAAAATCAACTTCGGTCGCGTTCCATGATTCCGGACGGGAAGAGAGCGAGGCGTTTTTTACTTCGGCGGCGTAATCAAATAAGCCTAACCGGCCGGAGGCAGAAACACCGGTTGCATAACTGGGTCCCCAGATTACTGGATTGAATCCATATTTCGGTTTTACGGCTGTTCGCATGATAAAATCAACGGCCGAGTAAGGCGCGATCTTGTCACTAATGGCCGTAACATTTTCGTAAACCAACGGCGCATCGACAAAAGGATTGTCCCAGGACAAATGTCGGGGGACCCAATTGCCTACCACGGTAGCGAACTTTCCCACTTGCACCGTGAAGCGGCCATCCGCCCACGGCGTAAATCGAATCGCATACTCGTCGAGCCGAACCCGGGCGCCTTGGTCACTGGGATCAAAACCGCGATCGAGTCGCGTCTGCGCGAATAAATAAACCTGTGATCCTGCCTGGGCATCGAAAAACAGCGTTAGCCGGGGATTGAAAAGATTGTCGGTGCTGCTGTCGATCAATCCAGGTGCCGGCTGGTCAAAATTGTAAACTTCGAGGTCCATCGTGCCACTTAGCCGCGCCCGAAAATTGTCGTGAAAAGCCGAAACCGTCAGCGCGGCGTCAACACGATCGAACAGCTCATCGATGTCGAACGCCGCTGCATTAGTGGCGAGGAGACAAAAGCACAAGGCGCTCCTCAGTTTCATAAGGTCTGGCTTGCCGCAATTTGGACCGCGTTGATGCTGTGAAAACGCACTTCAAACTCCGTCCAATCATCTGCCGATCGAACGAGCCTTAGATCGCCGCCGTGCAAACGTGCGAGCTCACGCGCGAGGTTCAAACCGATGCCGTGCCCAGCCACGATTGTAGCGGAATGATGATAGAATCGTTCGAAAATGTGCGGTTGCGCAACCGGAGCGATCGCATTCCCGGTGTTGCCGATGGTCAGTGTGACCTCACCATTTTGTTGGGTAGTTAAAACACGAATGCGACCTCCCGGACGGTTGTATTTTCGCGCATTTTCTAAAAGATTTTGCACAATGAGCGAGGTGTATCGTTTGTGACCGGCAATAAACAAACTCTCCGGAAATTCCTTTTCGATCGTTACCTCGAATGCTTCCGGAAGCGCGGCCAGATCCTCGAGCCACTCTTCGATCAGCCGGATCAGGTTTACCGGTTGGGAGTCGATTTTGAGATGACCGGCGTCCAGTCGCGATAGCAGCAGAAGATCATCGATGACACTGGTTAAGCGGCGTGTCTGATGGAGCAGAGCAGAGAGCTCTTCGTAAACTTCGGGCTGGAAATCCTCCCGCACCAGCAATGATTCTATCCCAGTACGAAGTACCGTGACTGGACTTTTCAACTGATGAGAAGCATCCGCTGAGTAACGGGCGGTTCTCTCCAATTCTTCGCTGGTGGATTCGAGAGCAGCTTCCGCGCGCTGGCGTTGCGCGCGGTTTTCTTCTGAATCTATCGCGAGTTGCTCTACTGGCTGAGCGAGGCGGCTGGCGAGGAAACGACTCGCCACGAATCCACCCAATAGAAGCAACGCACCCGCGCCGCCGATTTGCCAACTCAGGCGACGCTGTCGAGCAATCGAATCGGTCAATGGATAAATGCAAACCTGGTAAGCTGGCGCGAAAACAGAATTGGCATTGAGCCGCTCATAAAACAAAAGCTGCGGATCGCCATTTACGGCAACGGTGAAACTGCCTTTGCCGGCGCTGTCCCCGGTGACAGCCCGCGCAACTTGATCACCCAGCGTTTTTCGACCGGACGCTGGCAGCACTGCCAGGTGCAACGCGCCGTCAATCCAGATTCCGCTTCGCATCCCTTCACGCGCATGGATCCCTGTAAGCTCAAACGGCCTGAATCCTACGACGAGCGCAGCAATAATCTCGTTAGTTTCACTGGAAAAGATCGGGACGAATATTGCCTCATTCACCGCTGGTTGCTCAGCGTTTCCCTTTTCTACCAGATAAGCCGTCTGCACCATGTCGGGCAATTTTGTCATGGCGAGTTGCTGTTCGTCCTCGGGTGCAAGCTCGCCAACTTCTTTCGGATCGGGCGGCGGAAGGACTGCCCCATCGGCATTGAGAAAGCGATAGAACGTTGCGTGCAGCGAGTCGGCGGCTTCTTGCGCGGGTTGGTGTCCGATTTGCATGAGATCCCGCAATTCGTCTTTCGCGCTCGGATAAAGCAAATCGAGCGCGTTGTCTTCCAACGCGGCGTGGATTCGTGGTTTGGCCGCGAGTCGCCGACAACGTTCCTGCAGCGCCGCGTTCCGCAGTTGCTGCACTCGATGCAACCAGGAGAGCTCGGCTTCGAAGGTTTGTTTCAGATTCCGCTGTGCGGTGGCAGCGACATTGCGTTGTGCGAAATAAAGTCCAAGAATCGTTAGGGCCGAGACCACCAGCATCATCGCGCCCAGCAATTTGGTGCGGAAACTCATGGCCGAGCCGCTCCTGGATTGCGATTCCGCTATCATGGGAAATCGACATGCACCGTCGCACCCTGTTTCAGATCAACCGGCTTTTCCCGCGTTGTCCTGCTATCGATCCAGGCTTTCAGCGAATAGTGCCCGGAAGGCAGCCCGCTCAATCGAAATCGTCCACCCGGATCGGTAGTCACAAAATATGGCGTATCCAAAACCAGAATGAGCCCGCGCATGTGTTCGTGGATGTCGCAGCGCAATGTTACCAGCCCCGGCGTATCAAAGATTTTCGACGGCACCGGCCTCTCGTCCGGCCGATAACGCCCCAAATCGAACCGCTTTGCCGGCGAATAGGAAAACACGCTGTGATAGGTCTCGTCGAAATTCGGGAATTCGATTTTTGTTCCCACGCGCACCGCAAGCAGGGCGGGAATAAAGGTCAGATCCTTTTGCGCGACCTGCTGTGTTACGGAAGTGGCCGGTTTCGGAAATTCGCCTTCCAGGTAAACGACCGCCAGAGGCGGCTGTGTCCTTAGAACATTGCCGGTCGTGACAATCTCGTACCGCTTGGCCATGACGGGTGCGGCATGCGATTCCGGCAATTGCACCCGGCCCTCGATCACGGTGTCGGCGGAAATCGAAAGGGCGAATATCGTGAAAAACGCGTTAACGAGAACGAGCCGGGGCCAACTCATTTGCGCAATTTAGCTTGGGCAGCGCACGCTTCCAGCGTGCTTTACTTCGGCATCTTTGCCGGAGTGCTTAACTGGGAGAGGCGACTTTAGTCGCCCATTTTATTTCACAACGGCGACTTGGCAGTCGCCGCTCCCAGTCAGTGGATCCCACGGCGCGCCCTATTCCGTCATCGCGAGTGAAGCCGAGGGATCCCGGTGCGAAAGCTTTAAGTTACCGCGGCAGGATCCCTCGGTCCGAGCCGGACCCGCGTTTTTGCTCGGGATGACGAGGAGCGGATGCGGTAGCTCAAAAAGCATTCGTCGCCGATGATTTTCATTTCGTTCAACGAGCATCGAACGCTGCGCGGCAGAAAATTCATCGTCGTGCCGGTAAGAGTCGGCGCGTTTTTTCCGCCAAAAAGAAAGGGTGCAATGGTGAGGTTCAGTTGATCGACAAGACCCTGCACCAGGAGCGAACGAAGTAATTCGGGCCCACCTTCACAGGCGACGTATTTCACTTTGTAATCGTAACGCAGCTCCTCCAGCATCCAGCGAAGATCGACGCGGCGAGATTGGCTGAGATAAAGTGTCGCCCTTTTTCGCAATTGATTGCGTGTTCGAACCGGCATCCGGGTGGTCGAAAAAATGATGACAGGAGCGAAGTCGGTTTCGAAAATCTTCAGCCTGGGATTGATTCGGCCTTTATTCGAAACAATCACACGGAGCGGATAAGGAGACTGCCCACGCGCGATCCGCTCCTGCCGTAACTCCTCCCGTGGAATTCCCAATCGGACATTATCGTTCTCGATCGTTCCGTGGCCAACAAGGACAGCGTCACCCAGCGCACGCTGTCGAATCAGATGCGCCTTGTCTTCGCGCGAGGTAAAATCGACACCCGTATAATTTTTCGTCGTGACTTTGCCGTCAACGGTCATGGCGAAGGTGACCGCGACGAAAGGGCGGGAGCGTTTCATTGCAGAATGAACAACGCCCAACGCTCAACGCCCAACATCCAACGCCCAAGTCCGAGCCGGACCGGCGAAATCTGAATTGAGAGTTGAGCGTTGGGCGTTGAGCGTTGAGGGTTGAAAGTTCTCATTAAGAGGAGTGCTGCCGCTCTCGCGTCACTTATTCCGATTCGCTGATCTCGTGCTCCAGCGTTGCCACTTCGCTTTGCATCTCGCGCATGCGGACGTGGCGAGTTTCGCCGCTCGGCTTGTAGAAGAAATAAACAATGCCCCCGGGCAGGCAACAGATCAGGATGATAAGAAAACTGAGCGAACCGATCAGCACCGCGACTC
>JBKPQI010000145.1:0-23910 GCA_046733975.1 Verrucomicrobiota bacterium | reverse complement strand
ACCGTATAGGCTACGGCGCCGTAAATTCCGATACTCGCGAGCAGCAACGCGACGGCGGCGAAAATCCCGAGTAACCACATCATCAACCGTGTCTGCCCGAGCGCTTGCGCGACGATATCGCTCATCGGCTGCGGTAGCGCTATCGCCAGATTAGGATCGACCGTATCCAGAGCAGATCGCACCAGCTTCGTCACCGCATCGGGGCGGAGATTGCTGTGCACAACAATCACCGGAAACGGAAAACTCTGTTGCGCCCATGGCCGGTAAATCTCGACCGCGTTCGGCTCGGAAACTTTGCGGGTTCGGACGTCGCCAACGACGCCGATGATTTGCGCCGGGATGTTGGTGCTGCCGACCAGCAACGGTTTGCCAATCGGATTTTCGTTGCCAAAAACTTTTTTGCTCCGCCCTCACTGATGAGAAGCACCTGCTGAGTGTCAGCGGTGTCGTTTTCATCAAAATCGCGGCCGGCTAAAAGTGGAATCTCCCACGTCTTGAAGTAATCGGGCGCGATGCTGTGGAGCGCGGCCGCGGCGCGTTTATCGATCGGGAGAATTTCGCCATCGGTGCGGGAGTAGAGAGTGTTGCTGCCGCCGCCTGGGAGTAACGGAATATCGGCGCTGATCGTAACCGCGGCAAAACCGGAAACAGTATGCAAGGCGGCGAGTGTTTGCTGGACGAAATGCTGGCGCGCTGCGGCATCCGGGTATTGCATTTGCGGCAATGTTAGGAAACCGACCCAGCGATTCTTGGGATGGAAGCCTATGTTTTGCTGGCTCAAGCGAACAAAACTGGTGATGAGCAAGGCCGCGCCTGCGAGCAAAGTAACGGAGAGCGCGACCTGTGCGCCGACCAAAATTTTCCGCAAGCGCTGTTGATGCACGCTACCACTCGTTCCGCGTCCACCTTCCTTCAGGCCCTCGACCAGGTCGGTGCGTGAACTTTGCAGTGCCGGATAAATTCCCATCGCGGCGCCGGTCAGCATCGACAAGGCGATGGTGAAGAAGAGGACGGGCAGGGAAAGTTTTAGCGTGGTGGTCGGATCAAACGGCAAGAAATTCGCCGCCATTTTTGGAACGATTGGAACAAGTTGCCAGGCCAACAGCGCGCCGGCCGCACCGGCAATCAGGCTAACGAGCAGACTTTCCGAAATAAACAAACGGACAATGCTGCTGCGCGACGTACCAATCGCCATTCGCAATGCGATCTCCCGGCGGCGCCCGGTGAAACGCACCAGCAAGAGATTGGCGACATTACTGCATGCGATCAGCAAAACGAAGGCTACAGCACCGAGCAGCGTGGCAAACGCCGGACGCAAATTTCCGGTGACATCTTCCGATACGGTTTTCAGCGTCATGACCGATGAGCTGTCGATCTTGTCCGGATGCGCTGCGCGATAACTTTCCCCGAGCGGAACGAGGGCGGCTCGCGCCTGTTCGATTGTCATTCCCGGCTTTAATCGGCCCACGACTCGCAGAATTCCGCTCCCGAGCATCATTCGCTCATAAGTAAATCCCGGAATGACATACGGTTTAGTGGTCCACACCTCGGCATTCGGCCCGACCCACGAGAACGGCAGGTTGGGCAAAATGCCGACGATGGTGTGCGATACGCCGTCGAGCGTGATGCTGCGTCCGATGACCTTGGGATCTCCGCCCATTCGCTTGTGCCAGAAATTTTCGGTCACCATTGCTACGTCAGCGCCCTCCTCTTCCTTCGGCAAAAAATTCCGGCCGCGGACCGGTCGAACGCCGAGAACGTCGAAATAATTCGAGGTTACTCTGCCACCGAAGATTTGGACGGGATCGCCCAGACCGGTGAGGGTGAAGGCAAAAACATTTTCGCCGCCGAAACCATCGAAGATCGTTTGGCCGTCGCGATAATGCATGAATCGCGGCGCCGAAATCGGCAGCTCAAGCAGATTGCGCTCGCGCGCATTCGAATACATGTGCACGAGCCGCTCAGGATCCTTGAATGGCAGATTACGCAGGAACAGATCGTTGATCAAACTGAAGATGGCTGTGTTCAGCCCGATTCCGACCGCGAGAGTGGCGATTGCGATGAGGGTGAACCCCGGTGTCTTCATTAACATCCGGATAACGAATTTGAAATCGGAAATCATATTTCTTGTTAGAAACAATTTATTCTGCCCGAAGCGCAACGATCGGATCGACCCGGCTGGCCCGCCGCGCCGGTAACCAGCATGCAATTCCGGTAGCGAGGGAAAGCACCAGGGCTCCGAAGAACCACGCCAATACATTTGGGGCGGGCATTCCGTTCCACCGGCTCCGGACAATGGCCGCGACTGCCCACGTGACCAGCGCACCTGCGGCGAAACCGGACGACAACAGCATTGCACCCTGTCGCGCGACCAGTTCCATGATCTGCCGCGCCGTTGCTCCAAGCGCGGTGCGGATTCCAAACTCGCGTTCCCGCCGCGTCACTTGCAGCGCCAGTAATCCGTAAAGGCCGATCGCGGCCAGCACCAAACCCAGCACACCAAAAAGCGAAACGAGGACGAAAATGAACCGCTCGGTCACGCGCGACTGAGCGGCGGCTTTTCTTAACGCGATAAATTCATATGCCGCCACACGCGGATCAGCCTGACGGACAGCCGCGCGAATGGTGGATTCCGAAATGGCCACGTTCGCATCGGTGACAATGACGAATGTAATTTCCTCGACCATGGTTGGCCCGAGCTCAACCATTTGCGCGAGTGGACGCGCTAACATTCCCACCACCTCTCCATCGCGCGGATCGGCGACAGCCTTCATATCGTTCACCACGCCCACAACCGTCATCCACGGGCGTGGACTATCGAGCCGCCCCCATTTCACCTGCTTGCCGATCGCGTCCTGACCAGGCCAGAAGCGCTGGGCAAACGCACGACTCACAATGCAGACTGGCGGCGCGCCGGCCCGATCGAGATCGGAAAATTCGCGGCCTTGCAACAATGACTGTCCCATGGTCTTGAAATAATTCGGCGGCGCCGAGCGCAAATAGGCGAGATGAAAGCCGCGCGGCTTCGGCGGTACCGCGCCCTCCGGATTACAAGTAATGAGATTGCGCGGCGCATTCATTGGAGACGGATTGGTTGCGGTTGCCGCGATCACACCGGGCAACCGACCCAACTCCCGCACCGTCGCATCGACCATGTGTTGCGTTTGCTCCGGCGAGGCGAAGAGCCGCTCGGAAACTGCAATCTTGAAGGCGAGACGGTGATCAGTGGCAAAACCCCACGGCTCCTGCGTCAACTTCAGGAAATATTGCGCGGCGGTGAGACTCGCCACCATTAAAGCGGCCGCGACCGCAAATTGCACCACCACCAGCATCGACAGCAAGCGGCGCGTGCTTCGATTTAATGTCGCGGTGCGGGATGCGATATTGATGGCACTGCGCAGATCGATGCGCGCGGCATGCAGCGCCGGCAGAAAACCGAAGCCGAGTCCGACAAGCAACATCACTCCAGCAGCAAAACCGAAGACGGGCCAATCAAGTCGCACCGCATAATCGAATTCGCGCATCGCGCTGCCGGTGATATCGCTGCCCTCCGGACTCGCTGTCACCAGTGCCGGCGTAATCCATAAGGCCAGAAGAATTCCGGCGATCGTTCCCAGAATGGAAAAAACCAGCGCCTGCACCACCTGTTGCCTGACGAGCTGCCCGGAACCGGCTCCGAGCGCCGAGCGCAATGCAAATTCGCCCTGCCGCTCCACCACGCGAGCCAGGAGCAGACCGGCAAAGTTTACCGCCGCAATCAGGAGCGCGCAGACGGCTGCCACAACAATCACGAGAATTTTCGGCCGCAAATCCATAACGAAACTTTCTCGTAACGGCGGCAGGTAGGCGGCATGCGCGTTATTCGGGTTCGGCTCCGCTTCAGCAATCGCCGCGCACATCCGCCTGGTCGCGGCCTCAGCTTGCGTGGCACTGGCGCCATCGCGGAGTCGTGCCACACCATATAAATAATGATTGGTCGCCTGCATCGCCGACATCGCGGGTAAAGCCAAGGGCACCCAAATTTCCGCGCGATAAGGATGCCGGAAGGCCGGCGGCATCACGCCGACGATCGTTCGGACAACTCCATCGATTGTCATCGTGCTGCCAATCACGTCGGGCCGGCTGCCGAGATGTTGCCGCCAGAAACCATCGCTCACGATGGCGACGGCCGGACCGTTCTCGCGATCTTCATCTCCCGAAAAATTCCGGCCCCGCTCTGGAACCAACCCGAGCACGGAAAGGAAATTTCCGCTGATTCGCGCGGCAGGAACGTTCTCGGCGGGATTCTCGGCTGTTGGGCCGACCGTAACGTTTGCGCCGGTGGCGGCGGCAATGTCCTGGAAAATGTCATGACCGAATTCACGCCACTGCCGCAACGTTCGTTCGCTCAAGGCTAGAGTCGAACCGCGCGCGCCGAGATCATCGGAAGTTTCGTAGACACGAACGAGCCGGTCGGCCTGCGGAAAAGGAAGAGGCCGCAGCAACGTCCCTTCGACCACGGAAAAGATCGCGGTGTTCGCCCCGATCCCGAGCGCCAGCGTTAATATCGCCACCAAACTGAAGCCCGGCGACTTCAGCAGCAGACGAAGGGCGTAGCGAAAATCATTCATGACGTAACGCGACAATCGGGTCGACATTCATGGCGCGTCTTGCCGGCAGGTAAGTTGCGACGACGGCCGCGGCGCTGATGACAAATAAGACAAGCGCGTAGATGGAGAAATCGTTTGCACTTACTTGGTAAAAGAGCGTTCGCATCAATCGGGTGGCGGCAAGAGCGCCGATCAACCCTGCTCCGAGTCCGACGCCGACAACGGCGAGGCTTTGTTGCAGGATCATGCGCAGCACATCAGTGCGCTGTGCCCCAAGCGCGATGCGGATCCCGAGCTCGCGCGTTCGTTGCGCGACAGAATAGGAAATGACGCCGTAAATACCCATCATTGCGAGCAAGAGAGCGGCACCGCCAAAGACGCCAAAGAGCAACATCGAAACGCGCCGTGACCCGATTGATCTCGTGACGACGTCTTCCATCGTCTTGACGTTAAATATGGGCAGATCCTTATCCAGGCCGATGACCTCGCGGCGCAGCGTCGTTGTCATAGCGGAAGGATCCGCGGAATTGCGAATGGCCAGGGTCATCGAGTTCCAACTGCCATCCTGCGAATGCGGCGTGTAGATTTGCGCGACGTTTTCCCCCTCGAGCGTCTCTGACTTGGTTTCGCCAACAACGCCGACAATCTGCCGAGGGAATTTTTCGTCGCGCCAAATCGTAAGGCGCTTTCCGAGCGCGGCGGTTTCCGAGCCGAAATATTTGATCGCGGCAGTACGGTTAACAATCACAACCTTCGGTGCCTGATCGTTGTCACCCTCGTTGAAAGGCCGCCCGGCCAGAATCGGTATTTGCAGCGCTTCGAAATAACCAGGCGAGATGGCCGAATAACTCCCATCCACCGACTCATCGGTATTGAGCGGCCGACCCTCCGGAATGAAAGATCGGCCGATTAGATAATTGCTCGCGCCCAGGGGAAAATTCACCCCCGCACCAACGGCCTCCACTCCAGGAAGGACCTTCAGCCGCTCGATCAGTGCGCGATAAAACTCGATACGTTGCTGGTCTTCTTTGTAATTAGCAGCGGGCAAGGAAAGCGAGGCAATGAGAACGTAGTCCGGATTGAAACCGAGTTTCACTTCCTGCAAACGCAGGAAGCTCTTTATCAGTAGAGCGGCGCCGACGAGCAAGACTAGAGACGTTGCGACTTGCCCAATCAGAAAAAAACTTTGCGCTCTGGTGCGATGATGACCTTCGCCACTCCGTCCGCCTTCTTTGAGTGAGCCGCTCAAATCATACTTTGAGGCATGCAACGCGGGGGCGAGACCAAAAATCAGCCCAGTGAGCACCGAGATGGCAAGCGTAAAAACAAGGACGCGAGAGTCCAAGTTCGCCTCCATCAGGCGAGGCGAGTTTGCTGGACTAATCGAGATGATCAGCTCGGTGAGCCACAGACTGAGCAGAAGGCCAATGGCGCCGCCGATCGTCGAAACGAGCACACTTTCCGTCAGCATCTGGCGCATGAGGCGCCGACGGCTCGCGCCAAGCGCAGCACGAATTGCCACCTCCTTTTGACGCGCGGCTGCACGGGCCAGGAGTAAGTTGGCGACATTTGCGCACGCAATCAACAGGACGCAGCCAACCGCGCTGAACAGGATCAAGAGCGCAGGACGAACGGAACGCACCAATCGCTCCTGCAGAAGTGCAAGATGCGCGTCCCAACCCTTGTTGGTGTCGGGAAAGGCTTTCCCAAGCTGAGCATTGATGGCACTGATTTGAGCTTGCGCCTGTTCCAGCTCGACGCTCGGTTTTAAACGGCCAAGCGCCATACACGAACGATTATCGCGCGGCTCCTTCGCAACATTGATACCTGCCGGTATCCAGATTTGTGTATTCTCGGGGAAGTCGAAACGGCCGGGCATTACACCAATCACCGTGGCGGGACGCGCATTAATCGCGATTACCTTGCCAAGGATGTTGGGGTCAGCTCCGAAGCGTCGTTTCCACAAACCCTCGCTGATGACAGCCACATTGGTCGCGCCAGGTTGATCTTCCGCGTCCAGGAAACTGCGGCCGAGCATTGGCGGAACGCCTAACAAATCGAAGAAACGGCTTGTGACTCCTGCGCGCGGGACGCGCTCTGGCTCTTTGCCTTGTTCCGCCAGGATCGCATTACCGCTCCAAAAGAGTGCCGTGTGCGAGAAGACCTGGCTTTGTGTTGTCCAATCCTGGAAATCTGCGAACGAGATATTGCTATCTGTGATTCCTTGCCGAGAATTTTGCCCTTCAAAATAAACAATCTTGTCGGCGCCAGGATATGGCAGCGGGCGAAGCAGAACGCCATTAACAAGGCTGAAGATGGCGGTGTTCGCCCCGATCCCGAGCGCCAGCGTTAATATCGCCACCAAACTGAAGCTCGGCGACTTCAGCAGCAGACGAAGGGCGTAGCGAAAATCATTCATAGCGCAATGCCACCATCGGATCGACGTTCATGGCCCGCCGCGCTGGCAGATAGCTTGCGACCAACGCGGCGGCACTCAGAACAAATAAGACCAGCGCGTAAATGGAAAAATCGTGTGCGCTTACACCATAGAGCAGGCTTGCCATCAACCGCGTAAGCGCCAGCGCTGCCAACACGCCGATTACCAAACCGATAGCAACGACGCTGAAACTCTGTCGCAGGATCATCTGTAACATGTCGCGACGTTGCGCGCCGAGCGCCATCCGAATGCCGAACTCACGGGTGCGTTGCGCCACCGTATAAGCGATCACGCCGTAAATTCCGATTGCCGCCAGCAACATGGCGACGCCGGCGAACGCGCCCAGCAACATCATGTTAAAGCGCGGCTGCGCCAGGGTAACCCCGATCAGCGTCTCCAGCGGCTTCAGTTGTGGAACGTAAATGTCGCCGTCGATTGCGTGAATCGCGCCGCGGATCGAATGATCGAGGCCGGCCAGCTTTTCGCCCGCCGTGCGCAGCACCACATTCAACCGCCGATCCGGTTGCTGAACAAAGGGAACGTAAAACTCGGGCATCGGCTCGATCGCGAGCGATTCATGCCGGGTATTGCCCACAACGCCGACAATCTCCGCCGGGTGTTCTTTGCTCCTTTCAGCCTCATCCACGATAATGTGCTGGCCGAGCGCGTTGCCCCCCTCAAAAAATTTTTTCACAAAGGCTTCGTTTACCATCACCACCGGCACAGTTTCCTTGGTGTCGCGGGCGTCAAAGCTGCGGCCGGCGAGAAGCGGAATGCGCAGGGTTCGAAAATAATCGCCCATTACCGTGAGATGCGACGCGTCCGGATGATTGCCCTTTCCGGGATCGGGTCGGCCTGCAATCCAAAAGGAAGAAGTGCGATCGTTGCCGGAAAACGGCAGCGGAGCGACACCGCCGGTCGCTTCAATTCCAGGAAGCGCGGCTAATCGTTGATCGAGGCGATTGAAAAATTCCTGCTGTTTAGCCGGCGCATCGGCGTACTTCGCCCGCGGCAAAGAGAGATCGATGGTGAGAACGCGCGATGATTGAAACCCGGGATTAGTGGCACGCAGATTATTGAAGCTCTTGATCAGCAATCCGGCACCAGCGAGCAGCAACATCGAGAGCGCAACCTGCGCGATTACGAGAAGAGCGCGGGCGCGATGAGATTCCGGTCCAACAACCCCTCGGCTTCCTTCCTGCAAAGATTCGTTAACATTGGGCCGCGAAACTTGAAGAGCGGGAAAAACCGCGAAGAGCACAGTGCTCACCATCGCGGCAAAAAAGGCGAAGGTGATGACACCGCCGTTGATTTGGACCTGATCGAGCCGCGGAACATCGCGCGGTCCGAAGATGCGCAAAAGATCGATTCCCCACCAGGCGAGAAGAAGTCCGGCGCAGGCGCCGACAAGGGCGAGAACGACACCTTCGATCAGCAGTTGCGAGACGATGCGACTCCGGCTGGCCCCGAGGGCGGTCCGAATCGCGATCTCACGCCGGCGTTGGTTTGCGCGCGCGAGCAACAAATTGGCAACGTTGGCGCATGCGATCAACAAGACCACCACAACCGCGGCCAGCATCGTTAGCAATGCCGGTCGCACATCGCCTACAATGCTGTGGTGAAGCGAAATGGTGTAATAAGTCCGGCCGGTGTTGCTATCCGGAAATTGCTTCTCCAGTCGCGCGGCAATCGCGGAGCACTCGGCGCTCGCTTGCCTGACGTTGACCTGCGGTTTCAAGCGGCCAACAAATTGCAGAAAATGTGAGCCGCGATTCGTCACCGAATCGGGAGCCAATTGTTGCAGCGGCATGAAATATTCGCATTCGTGTCCGACGGGATAATGATAGCCCGGCGGCATCACGGCGACGACGGTATACGGTCGCAAGGACAACAGAACTTCGCGGCCGATAATTTTTGCATCGCCGTTGAAATAGCGCTGCCACGCGTCATAGGTCAGGACAACGACATGCGCATTGGTTTTGTCTTCCTCAGCCGTAAAGGTCCGACCGAGGAACGGTGACACGCCGAGAACGGGAAAGATATCGGGCGTAGTGGCAATACCGAGTAACTCGTGCGCTTCGGCGCCGGTTCCGAGCACGGTGGCGGCACGAGTATATGCGAACAAGTCCGCGATTGTTTGCGATTGGTCGCGAAGATCGTCGTAGTCCGGAAAGGAGCCCGGCTCGCGCTCCATATCGCCCTGCACCTTGCTCCACACCGCCACCAGCTCGTTCGACTTTGGAAAAGGCAACGGCCGCAGCAGCACGGCATCGATCACACTGAAAATCGCGCTGTTCGCGCCGATGCCGAGAGCGAGGGTGAGCACTGCAATAATCGCGAATCCGGGCGTTTTCGCCAGCATCCGCAATGCAAAACGAATTTGGCTCATGGCAGGTTATTCCGAGCGCAGCGCTTGAATCGGATCGATCGATGTTGCCCGGCGCGCTGGAATCAAACACGCCAGCAGCGCAGCGATTGCTAATCCGGCAGCAGTGAGAGCAAGCAAAAGCGGATTGTGCGGCGAGATCTGGTAAAGCTGCGTGGTAAGAAAACGTCCTGTTCCGAAAACCGCAATGACACCGATAAGTAACCCGAGTAATACCGGGTCCATTCCCTGACGAACGACGAGACGCAAAACATCTTTCACCTGCGCGCCCAGAGCCATTCGCACGCCAATTTCGGCGGTCCGTTGCTCTACGGTGTAGGCCACCGCGCCATAAATTCCAACAATTGCGAGCAACAATGCGATTCCGGCGAACGCGCCAAGCAGCCCCATGGTCAATCGTCGTTGGCCAAGCGATTGAGCGACAATGGTGCCGAGCGTGTTGGGTTGGAGAATCGGCGTTTCCTTGTCGATCCGGTCCAGTGCAGCGCGAACGGTAGACGCGGCTGTCTCCGGAGTGATCGAGGTGCGGACAACGACGTTAAAGAAGGAAACAGTTCGTTGCGGCCAGGGCCGATAGAATTCCACATCGTTCGCTTTCGCCAGTTCGCGCGACCGAACGTCGCCAACCACTCCCACTACTTCGGCCATCAAACCGTTACCATTGTCCACGCCGAAGAGCAGCTGCTTGCCTAGTGGATTCTCATTCGGAAATAACTTCTTCGCCGTCGAGCTGCTCAGGATCACGACCTGCGGGCCGTCCACGCCATCATGTTCGCTGAATTCTCGTCCGGCCAGGAGCGGAACTCGTAACGCTCGGAAGTATGCCGGCGAGATGCTTCGGGTTAGACCAAGCGGACGCTGGTTCACCGGCAGGGGATTTCCGTCGACGCGCGCGTAGGGAGTCTGTGAATAGTTGCCGCTGAGGGGAACGGCATCCACTACGGCCGCGACTTCAACACCCGGAGAGGTCTGCACTTCAGCTACAAAACGTTCGGCGAAGCGAGCGCGAGAAGCCGAATCGGGATAGCGTGCGGTGGGCAACGAAATACCCGCCGCCCAAACGTGGTCGGAGCGAAACCCGGTCTCTTGATTGCTCAGTCGAACGAAACTGGAAATGAGCATTGCCGCCGCAGCCAGCAAGACCATTGAAAGAGCGACCTGAGCAGAAACGAGTCCGCGACGAAACCGATTTTGCCCGCGACTGGCGCTCATCGTGCGATTGCTCTCTTTCAATCCTTCAATCAAATCAGCACGCGAAGTCTGCCAGGCCGGATAGCTGCCCATGGCCAAACCAGTCAGGAGTGAAAGCAGCAGGGTAAACAGGAGCACCGTCCAATGGAGCCGGATGCCGCCTTCGAGTGGGACTCTGTCAGTCGCGATTTTTGGAACCACGTCCACGATCCAAAGCGCGAGGCACAATCCAATCACTCCGGCTATGATGCTTACGGTAGTGCTTTCGAGAACGAACAGTCGAACAACGTTGCGTCGCCCGGCTCCCAAAGCCATCCGCAACGCGATTTCGCGCCGGCGAGCGCTGAATCGAACCAGCAACAAATTGGCGACATTACTGCAGGCAATCAACAACACCGCGCCGACCGCGATCAGGAGGGTGACGAAAGCGGGACGCAAGTCGCCGGTCACGTCTTCGGTTGCGCTCACCAACACGGAAGTCCACGTGCAGTCTGCCGTTTCCGGATGTTGCGCGCGATAGCTTTTCTCTAAGGCACCCATGGTGGATTGCGCTTGTTGCATGCTGACGCCTGGCTTCAGCCGTCCGATACACCGCATGAAACTGTAGCCGTGCATCAGTCGATACTGAGTCGCATTCGGATTTTCGAACGGCTTGACGGTGAATACTTCAGTGTCGCGGCCGAACCAGGAAATCGGCAGGTTGGGCAAAACACCAACAACGGTGGTGGCGATACCATTGAGTGCGACGCTCCGGCCAATTACCGCGGGATCGGAGCCGAGGCGTTTCCGCCAGAAATTTTCGGTGACCAGCGCAACGTCAGCTCGCATTTCCTCCTGTTGCAGAAAACTGCGGCCGAGAATCGGGTGGATGCCCAGCAGATCGAAATAGTTGGCGGTGACATTCTCGCCCAGCACCTGAAGGGGCTCACCGAGTCCGGTTAAGATGTAACCGTTGAACCAATCGGCAGCGAGGCTGGAGAAAACGGTCTGGCCGTCCCGATAATGCCAGAACTTTGGGACTGAAAATGGCAGTTGCTTTAGGTCGCGTTCTTTTGCTTCCCCGTAAACACACACGACGCGCGAAGGATCTTTGAAGGGGAGACCGCGCAGGAAAAGATCGTGAACGAGGCTGAAAATGGCGGTATTCGCACCAATCCCAAGCGCGAGAGTTACGATCGCTATAGTGGAGAATGCCGGCGCTTTGACCAACATCCGAAGTGCATATTTCAAATCGTTCATCATTCAGAACGCAGCGCCTGCATAGGATTGACGAGCGTGGCGCGACGCGCCGGGAAGAGGCACGCAATGAGCGCGACAAGAGCGAGCAAAATAGCGGCCGTGGCAAGGAGCACCGGGTTATGGGGTGAAACCTGATAGAGCTGCGTGCCTAACAATCGGCTAAGGGCGAATGCGGATCCGACGCCCACCAGCACTCCAATGATTACCGGCGTCATCCCCTGCCGCACCACCATTCGCAAAACGTCTCCAGCTTGTGCGCCGAGGGCCATGCGCACCGCGATCTCGCCGGTGCGTTGCGCGACCGTATAACCGACGGCTCCGTAAATGCCAATCATGGCCAAGAGGAGCGCAACACCTGCAAAAACTCCCAGCAGCGTCGTTGTCAGCCGTTGCTGACCGAGTGAATTCGACATCACTTCGGCCATCGTGCTCGGCTGGATGATGGGAAGCTCAGGATCGATTTTGTTCAATGCCGCACGCGTTATCGCAGCAATGGCATCCGGCCGAAGCGCACTGCGCACGCTGACCGCGAGGAACCCAAAGATGCGCTGTTGCAGCGGCCGATAGAACTCTACGTCGTCAGCTTTGTCCAATTGCCGAAAACGAATGTCCCCAACGACGCCCACAATCTGCGTCGCCAGCCCTGTGCCATTATCAGTCCCAAATAGCATCTGATGGCCGATGGGATCTTCGCCGGGAAAAAGCCGTTTGGCGGTGCCCTGGCTGATCAGGACAACCGGAGGACTATCGGCAGTGTCACGCTCGTCGAAATCACGGCCAGCCAGAAGTGGGATGCCGAACAACTTCAAATAGCCCGGAGAAATGCTGTGGTTCAAACCAAGCGGACGCTGGTTGAGCGGAACAACATCGCGATCGGCCCGTGAGTACGGTGTGCGCGAAAATCCGCCCCCGAGCGGCACATCCACAGCGATGGCCGCAGCTTCGACGCCAGGAGAAGTTTGCAATTCTTCCTGTAAACGTTTCGCGAAGCGCCCGTATGCCAGCTTGTCGGGATAACGAGCAGGCGGAAGGCCGATTCCGCAGTTCCAAATGCGATCGACGCGAAATCCGGCATTCTCCTTGGCTAATCGCATAAAGCTGGTGATCAACAGCGCCGCTCCCGCCAGCAAAACCACTGAAAGACATACCTGGGCGCCAACGAGCACCCGGCGGAAGCGCTGTTGCGCCGCGCTGCCCGCGGTGCCACGCCCACCTTCTTTCAAGCCTTCAATCAGATCGGATTTCGAACTTTGTAGCGCCGGATAGGCGCCCATCGCCGCACCGGTCAAGAGCGAAAGGACGAGAGTGAAAGCCAACACCGGCAGGTTGAGGGCAGTGACGCTGCCGAGTGGCACATTTTGCCCTGCCAGCTTTTGCGCGACGGGCAACACCCAAAGCGCAATGCAGATTCCAAGCACTCCGGCGACCAGACTAAGGACGGTACTTTCAACGACGAATAGCCGCACAATGCCGCGGCGGGACGCGCCGAGCGCAACCCGAAGCGCAATTTCCCGTTTGCGGCCGGTGAACCTAACGAGAAGTAGATTAGCGACATTACTGCAGGCGATGAGAAGGACCACTCCAACTGCGGCCAGCAAGGTGATGAAGGCTGGACGCAGTTGGCCGGTGACATCTTCCGGCACCGGCACGAGCTGTGGCCGCCATGACGCATCAGCCTTCTCCGCGTTAGCCGCCGCATAACCCTGGGCTACTGCCGTCAGGTCCGCTTTCGCCTGCTCCAATGTCACGCCGGGTTTCAACCGCCCGATCGGACGCAGAAAACTGACACCGCGCATGAGCAACTCTTTTGGTGTTCCGGGCAGGTCGAATGGTTTCACTGTCCAGACCTCCACGTCCGGACCGAACCAGGAGATCGGCATGGTCGGAATGACGCCGATGATCGTTGTCGGCACACCATTGAGGGTAATGCTGCGGCCGAGCACGTTAGGATCGTTCGCCAGCTTACTCTTCCAGAAATGCGCGCTGATTACTGCTACATCGGCCTTCATCTCCTCTTCCGGCAGAAAGAGGCGGCCGTGGATTGGTTTTACCCCGAGCACCTGGAAATAATTAGCAGTGACGTTGTCGCCATTAATTTGAATGGGTTCGCCAAGGCCAGTGAGAATGAACCCGGTACCGGCGTCCGCGGCGAAGTCACTGAAGACAGTCTGGGCATCGCGATAATGCCAGAACTTCGGGATCGAAGTCGGGCCCTGATCGATGTTGCGCGATTTATCTTCCTGATAAACGTGGATCACGCGCTGCGGCTCGACAAAGGGAAGCGCACGCAGGAATAACTCGTGCACCAGGGTGAAGATGGCGCTGTTCATACCGATGCTGATGGCAAGGGTAAGAACGGCCAGAGCGGAGAAACCGGGCGCCTTGAACAACTGGCGCATGGCGAAGCGAAGATCGTTCATATTAACCACTCGTTCGACATGACGATCACACGATCCATCCGTCACGGAGTTGCACGACCCGCTTACCGTAGGACGCATTCTTTTCCGAATGCGTCACCTGCACGATCGTCATCCCCTCTTCATTTAACTTGCGAAACAACTGCATGATCTCTTCACCCTGGCTGGAGTGCAGATTTCCGGTTGGCTCATCGGCAAGTAGAAGTTTCGGGTCAGCGATGATGGCGCGAGCGACGCCGACGAGTTGTTGCTGACCGCCGGAAAGTTGCCGGGGATACAAATCTTTTTTGCCGACGATCTGAAAGCGATCGAGCGCGTCGGCTACGAGCGCAGTGCGTTCGCTTTTACTATAACGGCGGTACGAGAGCGGAATATCGAGGTTCTCGTAAACCGTCAGGTCATCGAGCAGATGGTATTGCTGGAAGACAAAACCGATCTGTTCGTTGCGCAGAGTGGCGCGCTCTTTGGCCTTGAGATGATGCACCGCCGTCTCATCAAAAAAATATTCGCCGGTCCATCCGTGATCATGCATCCCGAGGATGTGGAGAAGAGTCGATTTGCCCGCGCCGGAGGGGCCCATAATGGAGACGAAATCCCCTTCCGCAATCTCAAGATCGATATCGCGCAGGACGTAAAACAATTGTCCGCGTCCGAGCGGGTAAGAGCGTTCAACATTGTGAAGTCGAATCATAGGTAGACGGTCATGGTGAAGTGTTAGGAAGGCTTTAGATCAACAAGGCAGTTTTTGAATGCATGTCAGGCGTTGTGGCTCAAAGCGATCATGGGATCGGCGCGCGTGGCGCGAAGTGCCGGCAGGTAGCTCGCAGCCAGCGCCACCAAAGCGAGGACAAAGGATACAAAGAAGAATGTAGGGAGATCGAGTGCGCTCACCCGGTAAAGCAGAGCTTGCAATGCGCGCGTGCTGAAGAGCGCCATCAATAACCCAATGGCGGTTCCGATCCCGATCAGCTGTAGTGCTCGTCCAATCACCAGACGCATCACGTCGGCGCGCTGGGCCCCCAACGCCATACGCACGCCAATCTCATGGGTGCGTTGCACCACGAGGAACGACATCAACCCGTAAATGCCAACGGTCGCGAGAAGCACCGCGACCGCGGCAAACACTCCGAGGAGAACGACGGACAGCCGCCGTGGCGCGACAGATTCCGCGATCACTGCATCAAAGCTTCGAATATTCGCCAGGGGCAAACCGGGGTCGAGCGACTGGATTTGGCTGCGGACGGCGGAAGCTAGCGTGTGCGGATCCTGTGCCGCGCGAATGGTGAAGATCATCGATTTGTACGGGTCCTGCGCGAATGGAACGTACATCTCCGGCTTCGGTTCGCTGTCGAGCGCGGCGTGCCTGATATCGCCCACAATACCGACGATCGTGATCCACTTCGGATCGGGCGACATTCCGCCCATGACGATGCGTTTTCCTACCGCATCTTCGTTAGGCCAGAATTTTCTCGCGAAAGCCTGATTGATAATGATCACCAGGGGCGCATCCGCCTTGTCGGCATTCGTGAAGAATCGTCCTTTAATTAGCGGCGTGCCGATCGCGCGAAAATAATCAGCTGATACTTCGCGTTTCTCTTCATCCGGACTCGGAGCATTGCGATCGGTGGGCTGGCCTTCAATGGCAAAGGAAGAATCACTATTGTTGCCGGCCAAGGGCAGGATCGTAGTCACACCAACGGCCTGGACACCGGGAAGCGCCGCAATTCGCCGTTCAGCTTCGTTGCTAAATCGAACGATCGCTGTGTTGTCGGGATACTGCAGCTTCGGCAGCGAGACCTCCGCTGTCAGAACATTGTGGGAATCGAAACCTGGATTCACGTTCTGCAGGCGGACAAAACTCTTCATCAGCAATCCCGCACTGGTGAGAAGAACCAGGGCGAGCGCGACTTCTGCAATGACGAGGACATTGCGCAGAAAATTCCGACGCTTCCCAGCGGTCGAACTTCGGCCCCCTTCCTTTAAGGATTCTGTAAGCTCCGGCTTTGCGCCAGCCAACCCCGGAACAAGACCGAACAGAATTCCGGTCCCGACGGAAACGCCGAACGTCATAACGAGAACACGGAGGTCCAGGTTAACTTCGCGCAAACGCGGCACCGTTTGGGCACCGACAGTTTTCAAAAGACCGACACCCCAAATCGCCAGCAACACCCCGGCGATTCCGCCAACCAGCGCGAGCATCACGCTTTCGGTCAGCACTTGTCCGAGAAGACGCAACGGTCCCGCGCCAAGCGCAACTCGAATGGCCATCTCGCGTTCGTGCGCCGCGGCACGCGCGAGTAACATAGTTGTGAGGTTTGCGCATGCGATCAGAAGAACAAGGGCAACGGCGCCGAGCAAGATGAACAGGGCGGGACGCATGCCTGCTATCGCCAATTCCTGCAGAGAAAACACATCCCCGCCAAAGCTGTCACCCGGCGGATAGTTCTCCTTATGCTCCATCCGCATCTGGCCATTGATCGTCTCGATCTCGGACTGCGCGTGCGCCCGCGATATGCCGGGTTTCAGCCGGCCTACGATTGAATAACTCCTTTGGTAGCGAATCCGCAGGTCTTTGTCGGTAAACGCAAGTGGCTGCCAGATTTCGGCGCGACCGCCAAACTGCCCGCCGGCGCCAAGGTTAAAAAGCTGCAATGGAAAATCGAATGTCGCTGGCATGATACCGACGACAGTGAAGCCTTTGCCGTCGAGAAGGAGCTTGGTGCCGAGGATTTGCGGGTCGCGATCGAATTTTCTCTTCCAGAGTCGCTCGCTAATGATGATGACGTCGTCCCGTCCAACCTGACATTCCGTCGGTTCAAAAAATCTGCCTTTGATCGGCGGTATCCCAAGTAAAGGAAAAACGTTGGCTGTGACCTGTGCTCCGGCAATCCGCTCCGGCTTGTCGTTGTTAGCCAGATTGAAATCGACGAAACCGAACGCACCCATCTTCTCGAAATCGTGGGCACGACTTTCGTAATCGACGAACTCGGGCGGTGAAACGGGAGTCCGCTCCAGATTCTGGGCTTTGAAGTGTTGCAACAACAAGGCGAGCTGCTCCGGCGCACGGTAGGGCAAAGGCCGAATGAGTAACGCATTCACCAAACTGAACACCGCAGTGCTGGCGCCGATGGCGAGCGCGAGGGTGAAGACTGCGATCACAACAAACCCCGGGCTCCTCACCAGTCGCCGAAATGCAAATCGTACTTCTCGAATCATAAGATTATTCGTACCGCAGTGCCTCTACTGGATCGAGGTGAGTTGCGGAACGGGCCGGCAAATAGCACGACACCGTTCCAACAATTAACAGGACGAGCGAGACGATGACGAAACTGAGCGGATCGTGCACCGAAACGCCGTCGAGATTTCCCTGCAAAAGTTTCGTTAGGAAAAAAGCGAAGACAACACCGATGGCGAGACCGAGGCTAATCAGGCGAATACCATGGCCGGTGACCAGCCGCAAAACATCAGCCGCCTGCGCGCCCAAGGCCATGCGCACACCGATTTCCTGGGTCCGCTGTCGAACAGAATAAGCCATCACACCGTAGAGGCCGATGGCCGCGAGGAACAATGCCACCCCGGCGAAAACAATGAAAAGCGTCCCGAAAAATTTGCGCTCCCAAAACGACTCGGTCACTACCTGGTCCATGGTTTTGACTTTGTAGATCGGGATCTCCTTGTTTACTGCCAGCACTGCCCCGCGCGCGAGATTCGCGGCCGCCGCCGGATCCATTTTCGTCCGCAGCATTACCGACATGAACGGCTCCGGCTTCTGATACTCTGCCTCGTAGATGCATGGGAACTCGCGCCGTTGCGTCAGCCGATCATAGATGACGTTGCGCACGATTCCGACGATCGTGGCCCACTTCGGCGGCTGGCCCAGTTTTTCGAGCACCGCGACCTGATGCCCAATCGGATCGCTGTCAGGAAACCATTTCCGTGCCGCCGTCTCGTCGATCAGGGCGACGCGCTGGCCATCTTTGTTGTCTTTTTCGGTAAAATCGCGCCCGCGCAAAACCGTAATGTGCGACGTGGCGAGATAGCCCGGAGTTATGCAAAGACCATGCGCCAGACGCGCGTTTTGCAATTGTTGCGGTTCCGCTTCGCCATCGAGAACTAGCGCGCTCATACCGACATTGCCGGATGCCGGCAACGACGTCGTTGCCGCAGTAGATTCGACGCCGGGAATAGCTGCGATCTGGAGCATCAGGGCGGCGAAAAATCGGCCAGCTTCTTCCTCTTTGAATTGTGTTGGCGGCAGTCCGACCCGGAAAGTCAACGTATGTGAAGGATCCATCCCGATGTCGGTCGCCTGCAATTTCAGAAAACTCCGCAAGGTCAAGCCCGCGCCCACCAGCAGGACAAGTGCAAGAGCAACTTCCGCGACGACCAGACCGTTGCGCACGCGCTGGCCTTTGCCGCCGCCAATTCCGCTTCGTCCACCCTCTCGGATCGAATCGACCAGTTCCGGCCGCGACGCTTGCAGCGCTGGGAACAAGCCAAACAAAACCGCCGAGCCAACACCCAGCGCGATCGCGTAAGTCAAAACCCGCCAGTCGAAATCAAATCGAATCCAGTACGGCATCTCGACTGGAATCGCCCGCATCACGAGATCGATACCCCAAATGGCGAGAAGCAAGCCGAGTGCGCTTCCAGCCACGCCGAGGACCAGACTTTCACTCAGTAATTGCCGCACAATGACACGACGACCGGCACCAAGCGCGAGACGAATTCCGATCTCGCGTGCCCGCGAAGCCCCGCGAGCGAGCAGGAGATTGGCCACGTTCACGCATGCAATCAGATGCACGAACAAGACCGCGCCCATCAGCAGCAGCGTCAGTGCTTTCGAATCTTTCACCGCTTCCTCGCGGAAATATTTTACCCGGACGCTTCCGCCGGTGTTGGTTTGAGGATGATCCGCCGCGATCCGCGCGGCGATCGCCTGCAATTCCGCCCGAACCTGCTCGATCGAAACACCTCGCTTCATCTTGGCGAAGCATTCGTACTCAAAATTACCGCGCGGATTTTCTTTCTCCTCGACCTGCAGGGGCATCCACAAATCCGACATTTCAGGAAAACGCCACCCTTTTGGCATTACGCCGACAATGGTGACACGTTTGCCGTTTATAGTGACGACCCGACCGACAATATGTGCATCGGCGCCGAAATGGTTCTGCCATACCTCGTAACCGAGTAACGCCACTGGCGCCGCGCCTTTTTGATCTTCATCTGCACGAAATACACGACCGAGGACCGGCTTGATGCCGAGAAACGAAAAAGCGTCTGCGGTGATATAGGAACCGAGGTAGCGATCCGGCTTGTCGCCATCACTCAAAATCATGGTTGCGACGGTGGTCGCGCCGAGTCCCTCGAGTGTGGTCGCCTGTTGCTTGAAATCGAGATAGTCAGGGTAGGCGACCCCGACGTCGTGGTCGCTGCTGACTTTCGGAAAATATTCGCTGACGTAGAGAACGCGATCCTGGTCCTGGACGTAAGGCCAGGGTCTGAGCAGGATGCCGTTAACTACTGAGAATGTCGTAGTCGACGTCCCGATGCCGAGCGCCAGCGCTAAGACCGCGATGGCGGTGAAGGCCGGCGTCTTTACCAACATTCGCACGCCGAAACGAATGTCGTTCAGCATACAAGGTCATCCTGAGCGGAGCGTAGCGGAACGCCGGCCCGGCTCGGCCTCGAAGAATCTCGTTGTGTTACATTTGAGCTCTCGTCGTGGGATGTCTCGACTTCGCTCGACATGTTCCGGTCTATGCCGCGATGCGATTGTCTTCCACGACCCTGCCGTCGAACAAATGCACGGTGCGATCTGCGTTTTGCGCAAAACGCGGGTCGTGCGTCACCATGCAAATAGTGGCGCCGGCCGCGTGCAATTCCTTCAACAAATCCATTACCGCTTCGCCATTGCGCGAATCGAGATTTCCGGTCGGCTCGTCGGCCAGCAAAATTGCGGGTTTACCGGCAAGCGCGCGGGCCACCGCCACCCGCTGTTGCTGACCACCGCTGAGCTGGCTGGGCAAATGTTTGGCACGATGTCCCATCCCGACACGCTCCAGCGCCTGTGTTACCGCCGTCTTGCGATCGCCTGAGCTCATGCCGCGATAAGTCAACGGCAATTCGACATTCTCATAAACCGTCAGATCGCCGATGAGGTTGAAGCTTTGGAAAATGAACCCGATCTCCCGGTTACGGATGCGAGCGCGCTCGGGAAACGAAAGGTTCGCGACTTCCGAGCCTTTGAGCGAATAACTGCCCCCACTCGGAGTATCGAGCAGTCCCAGAATCGAGAGCAGGGTCGATTTCCCGCAACCCGACGGCCCGGCAATGGAAACGTATTCGCCATCGCGAATGTCGAGATGAATGCCGGAGAGCGCGTGCGTTTCCACTTCATCGGTGAGAAACACCTTCGTCACATCTTGTAAATGAATGAGAGGTTTGGATCCGTTGTTCATGTTCTGCTTTCTGCTTTCTGGTTTGCTGATTTCTAAACTGCTCAGTTCAACTGTGCTCGATTCCATGGTGATCAATTCAATTTGATTCTTTCATGCGCATCCCACGCGCTGGTATCTGATAAAATTACCTGGTCGCCCGGCTGCAGGCCGTTCACGATCTCGATGGAGTTGACCGAACTGCGGCCAAGCTTGACTGGTGTTCGGACCGCTTCGTTGCTGCCGGAAACAAGTTTGAAAACGCCGACGGTGTTGTTTTCCTGGCCAAACGCCGGCCGCCCGACATAGATGACGTCGTTCAGACGCTCCAGCTCAATTGTACCATCAATCGTTAGGTCGGGACGGGCGCCACGCGGCAACTCGCCGTCAATTTCCGCATCCACTTTGACTGTTCCCTGCTCGACCGCGGGGTCCACCCGCGTGACGTGTCCGGTCACCACACCGTTGCGCGTATCAATCGTGGCTTTCTCGCCAATCTGAATGTCCTTGGCCTGCGTCTCCGCGATTTTAATTTCAGCCTTCAGCTTGGTCGGGTCGGCCACACGCGCGAGATTGTCTCCGATCTTTACCCGCTGACCTACATCCACGGGTAACTGCTGCAGCACACCATTCATGCCGGCCTTGACGTGCAAAGCTTCAACCTGGTCCAGCTTTAATTGTGCAGCCGCTTTCACCTGATCGACTTCCGCCTGCTTCGATGCCAGTTGCGGATCGATCGATTCGCGAGCAAACGTCAGACGCTTTAGCTCGATCGCGTCCCGGTTCGCCAGTTCCGCCGCCTTGACTTGCGCAGTCTTGTATTGCAGCTCCGCTACGAGGCCATTCTTCTTCAACTGTTCGTTCGTCTCACTTTCCATCCGCGCCTGTTCGTACTCCGAATGCACTCGCGCGGTGGTCGATTCCTGATCCAGCAAGTCGCGTTGCAGCTTCGCTTGAAGAGTCGTCAACTCCGCTTCCGCCGCTTTCAATTTCGATTCGGCATCATGCGCCGCCTGCTCCAGCTCGGGACTCGACAATTCCAGAATAACCGTGTCCGGCTTCACTGGCGTCCCGGGACGAACAACAATCTTTTCCACCCTGCCCTCGGTGTTCGCCGGAATCCATCGGATCTCTTCCGGCACCAGCGTGCCCAGGCCGCGGACTTCACGCACCATCGGACCGCGTTTGACGGTATCGATCCAGACCGTTGAGCGATCGACGCTCGGCACTGCTGGTTTCAAATGCGACAACGCTACCGTGATCACGATCAACGCCAGGACGCCGCCGGACGCGAACAAAATCCGGCGGCGACGTTTCTTTTTCGCGGCACCCGGGCGCGCGATATCCATGCCCGAGCTTGCCGGTGAAAATCCTGCAGGTCGCACGATTGTATCCTCTACCCTTGTCTCTGACTTCTGTGGCATCATGTCCAACTAAAACCTCCCGATCACGCGCAGAAAATCCGCCAGCGCGTGCATGTTGTTTAGAACCGGGACGGCCGCCGTGACGGCCATAGCAAAGAATGCCAGTGCCTCTACGCGAAATTCGTTGCGTGCTTCGGTCCGAAAATATTGGCCGCTGATCTTGTGAAACGATAATGGTTTCGGCCGCAGACATCCGCCCCGATAGTTCGGAAGCGCGACGGCGTGATAATTGGCATCAATCAACGGAAACCGATTCTTTCGGTCCGCTC
This sequence comes from Verrucomicrobiota bacterium, assembly GCA_046733975.1. Lineage (GTDB taxonomy): Bacteria > Verrucomicrobiota > Verrucomicrobiia > Chthoniobacterales > UBA10450 > AV69. The sequence continues at coordinate 1,521 of JBKPQI010000145.1, read as the reverse complement.
GTCTGCCCAAATTATTGTGTTCAACTGTCGGTTTCATATTCTCGTTCCTTTCCCGTGAGATGCGATTGGCATCCGCCTTGGATTCAAAAAATAAATCTCGTTGCGGGCTCCCTATTGCAATGCCCGTGCCAAGCGTAAAAAAAGAATGGTAAGCCACTCAGCTATCGCGGCTTAGGATTAGTGAAGAATTCGGGGAAGTGCTTGGTGGGCTTCGGTTGTGGGAAAATGCCGTCCCGATTTCGGAACAGCATTTTTGGCCCCCTGTAGCCGCTTCGCTGTGCGAAGCGCGCGTCTTGCCCACAGGGCGACGGCGACAGATGCGAGCGAAATCGCCTGCCACGTCCTAGCTTCATGCGAAGGCGGGAGGAATCCCGATGCGAAACCTTTAAGATAACGCGCCACCAGATCCCTCGACTTCGCTCCGGAACACGCGCTATTTAGCGCCGGCCTCCTAATGCAAGTTGTAAACTTCAACCAGCGCGACGCCGCTCGTATTATCGTGGCTTCGAACAATCGCGGTGTAAGCCCCCGCCGCCATTACCGATGCGATAGCCGCTTCACGCGCATCGCTGGGACTCAGGCCCGTTGCTTCAATTGCGACTTCCTGGTATCCTTCCAACCATTGTCGGTCGCGACGCGTGTTCCGCTACTGTTGTACAGATCGAGAACCGGATCCTGCAGTGGCGCTGCGATTCCGAATGCGCTTAACGACGGCCCAATCGCGCGCACCAGCACCCTCCTCCCGCCATTTTGGTTTACCTAAAATGAAGCCACCGATCAGGACATGTTCCCCGCCCTGGACAAGGCCGCGCGTACTAATATTCGTTAGATCCGGGTCTGCGGCTTCATCGAGATCGTACACTTCAACCAGCCCGATGTCGATAGCATTGTTGCTGCGAACGATTGCGGTGTAATCCCCGGCCGGCAGCGTGATGACAATGGCCGACTCGCGATTATCCTGCCGTTGCAAACCGGAAGCGATGATATCAGTTGCCTGGGTGTCTCTCCAATTATCGTTAGCCACCCGCATGTTACCGGCTGATCCGAACACTTGCAGAACAGGATCGCTCAGAGCGTTCGTAATCCCGAATTGTTGCAGCGATGGACCAAGCGCGCGCACCATCACCTTTTTCGTCGTCGTCTCGCCTACGATGAAGCCGCCAATCAGCACATTTTCTCCGCCCAGCACGTTGCCGCGAGTGGAAACGTTTACCGGCTGAGATAGCGGCGTGGGTCGAAAAACGACGCGATTGTCGGCGCTACGAACTTCCACGTGCAGCCAATCCTTCAGCAAAATTGGGATCGGCGGTCAATTATGGAAAATCGCGTCGGTTCTAACAAGAAATGCTGATTGCCGTCATCCCGAGCGAGTCGAGGGATCTCGAGGCGAAAACTTTAGATTACTTCTTATCTCGGCAACTTCAATAACGCCTCGGCTCCGCGTGCACCGACGCGATTCGCCAGCGTCAATGTCCCACCATGCGCTTCGGCAATTTGTCGCGACAGCGCAAGACCAATCCC
>JBKPQI010000144.1:0-4553 GCA_046733975.1 Verrucomicrobiota bacterium | reverse complement strand
CGGCTAATCTCCGGCAGCCCTGTGGGCTGACGCTAAGTATGCACGCATTAATGAGCCCAGCCCGAATCGCTTGATCCGACAACGCTGGCAATCGACGGCGCACATCGTATGATCAGCCGCAGATTTGAAACAGGACGACATCGAATACGCGATTGAGAATACGCAGATTATTCTCGCGCCCGAGCGGCAGATTGCGACCTTCGGCAACACCAGCTTTGAGTTTCATCTGATCTCGGAGTTGATGGACCGGGTCGATCAGGTCCGGATTCGTACTGGCCGGATCGAGGCCGAGCGCCCAAAAATTCTCAGTCCGGAATACCTTTGCCGAATGATGCTGGAGGGATTCGGCGAAAAAGCGCAGCAATACGTGGATCGTTTGCGGGAACACGCGCGGCAGATCGCGGTCCTGCGTTACGGATTCCAATTTCGAAAATCGGGTGTTATGGAAAAAACTGTGAGCGCTTCGCTGCAATCAGTCATCGATCGGACCCGTCGTGCCGTCGAAGGCGCAGGCGACTCACATGGGGCGATCATTCAAGGCGTGGACGAGGCGTGGGAGGTCTGTTTACTAAAGTTCACCATCGAAATGATCGAGCGCTCCGCCGGCGAGAATATCGGCGACTTCAAACGCCGCGGTTTGATTTAATCAGTAAAAGACAGGCACGCGTCCGCAGCGAATTGTAGGGCAAGGGCATGGCTTGCCTCTTCCTTGAACAGCCGGAGCGGTTGCCCTGCAAACGGTCGCTCTGGTGGCACGCGTGTCGCGTGCAAATTTAGCTTAGCGTCTGCAACCGGCACGGGCCGCCACTACAGCTTCCGATACTGCCGCATTAACTTGAAGAAACGCAGCGTGTCCTGCACCGGATTGATGCTGCTGACTTCATCGGAATAGATCGTCGTGATGGGGACAGACGCGATGCGATGCCCTTTCCGGCTCGCAATTATGAGCATCTCGGTCTCGTATTCAAAACGGCTGGCCCCGCTCAGAACTTCCGGAATGATGTCGCGATGTAACATGCGAAAACCGCACTGCGTATCAGGAATTCGTTGACCGCAAACGTCGCTGATCCTGCTGCTCATGTAACGATTCACCATCCGCCGCAGCAATGGCATTGTGCTGGTATTGTCCATTCGTGAACCGATAAAAATTTTTGCATCCGCAACGGAGGCGGCGGCATCGACAAAACGCGAAATCTCTTCCGGTAAATGCTGCCCGTCCGCGTCCAGCACGACCACGTATTCAGCTCCGCGATCAAGCCAGTAACGCAATCCAGTTTTGATCGATTCGCCTTTGCCGCAGTTCTGCGGATGAACCACGACATCGACGCCGGCCGATTGCGCGCATTGCGCTGTCCCGTCACTCGACCCGTCATCAACCACCAGCACGTGCTCCAGTTGTGAACGGGCTCGCTTTGCCACCTCGCCGACATGCTTCTCCTCCTGGTATGCCGGAATAACGGCTGCAATGTTCGAGTTGTTCGTCATCGTGTGCCTTCTCCTAGAGACGTTCCGGAGGGACACGCGCTGTCGTGTCCCAAACATTTGAGCGCCGACAGCGCGGCGCCCTCCAGAATAAATAATCGGAGTAGGGCATTCGATTTAACCAGAATGACGACAATAAGCGCCTTGAGTGCCAGGCAAGGCAAGTACCGGCAAATTGTCGAATGCCAGCGCGGTACGGGAAAATACTCGTCATCCCGAGCGCAGCGAAGCGAGTCGAAGGACCCCGTTGTGATAGCTTTAAGTTACGCGGCGGGATCTCTCGAGTCCAAAGCTGCACAGGCCTTACGCTCGGGATAACGATGGCTGTGTAGCCTGCCTACCGCACGACCGGATGAAAATCCGCGGCGTGATACGAGCTCCGCACCAGCGGGCCGGACGCGACATGCTCGAAGCCTTTCTTGCGTGCGATTGCACCGAGGAATTCGAATTGTTCAGGCGTGATGTATTCCACCACCGGCAAGTGCTGTGGGCTGGGCCGCAGATATTGTCCCATTGTAAGAACCTGCACCCCTGCTTCCCGCAAATCATCCATCGTCTGAAACAACTCCGGTTCCGTTTCGCCCAGGCCCAGCATCACTCCGCTTTTTGTCACCACTCTGGGCGAAAGCTCTTTCGCTCGTTGCAGAACTCGCAACGATGTGCGGTACTTCGCCCGCGAACGCACCAGCGGTGTGAGGCGCTCCACCGTTTCCATGTTGTGATTGTAAATGTCAGGCCCGGCGTCGACCACAGTCTGAATACACCAATCCTCAGCGTGAAAATCCGGCACCAGCACCTCGACCACAATTGTCGGGTCCATTTCGCGAATGGCAGTGATGGTGCGCGCGAAATGTTCAGCGCCGCCATCTTTCAAATCATCGCGCGCGACCGCGGTGATGACGACGTGCTTCAGTTTCATGCGCCGCACCGCTTCCGCTACGCGCTGCGGCTCGTCTTCTTCCAAAGCAAAAGGTTTCGCCGTTGTCACCGCGCAAAATCCGCATGCTCGCGTACAGCGATCGCCCGCGATCATCATCGTCGCCGTACCCTGGCTCCAGCATTCCCAACGATTCGGACACTGCGCGCTTTCGCAAACCGTGTGGAGACGCAAATCTGAAATCAGCGCTTTCGTCGAAAAGAAGACGGGGTTGGATGGCAGACGCACCCTGATCCACGGCGGCTTTTGCGTTTGGTGCAATGCCGGATCGATCTTCGCCCAGGACATGATTCGAAGTTTTACCTCTGAAGTTATAAGTGATTCACCCGCCAACCCCTCTTAGAGCTTAACACTTAAAACTTAAAACTCGATCAAAGCTTCGTCCGCCCGGTTAATGCTTGATAAAGGGTGAGTTCGTCCGCCGATTCCAAGCCGCCCCCCGCCGGCAAACCACGCGCGATTCGCGTGAACTTTATTGGTTTTTCCTTCAACAGCTCGACCAAATAATTCGTCGTCGCTTCTCCTTCGACGTCCGCCGCCAGCGCAAAGATAATCTCGGAAAAATTCTCGCGCTCGATCCGATCCAGCAGCTGTTGGATTCGCAAATCCTCCGGCCCGATGTGATCCAGCGGCGCGATGCGGCCGCCCAGCGCGTGATAGCGGCCGCGAAACGCACTCGTTTTTTCCAGCGGCAGAATGTCTGTCGGTTGCTCGACCACGCAGAGAAGATCAGGTGCACGCGAATCGTCCGCGCAAATTTCGCAAAACTCTTCCGTAGCGAAAAAGCCGCAAAGTTTACAGGGACGAATCTGAGCCCGCGTTTTTGAAATTGCGATCGCGATTTGTTCAGGCTGATCGCCACGCGATTGAATCATCCAAAGCGCAATTCGCTCGGCCGAACGCGGTCCCACTCCTGGCATTTGCCGCAATTGCGTGATCAAATCACGAATCGCCTCTGGATATTCCGTCCGTTTCATTTTTGTCATCCCGAGCGTAACGCCGGTCCGGCTCGGACTCGAGCAATCCCGCGATGTAAGCGTAAAGCAGCAGCCTTGCGATTCTTCGACTTCGCTACACTAGACTGAAGATGACACCCCTTTGCTAAGACGCTGGCGACTCCATCAAATGCAGCGCGAGTGGCTCGAGGCGGCGCAAGTAAAGATTGAGCGGCGCATCGTCTTCATTGTTCGGTCCGCGCGCTTTTTGGAATTCATGGTATGCCTCAGCCCAGCGCTGTTCGCGATACAACACGACCCCATTCCAAAACGAGTCGCGTCGCTCTACTAATTCGGTCGGAGCATCAGCGCTGAAAGCCAGCGGCTCATAAATTTCATGGCGCTCCTGCGCGTTGACGCCCACGAGGAAATCGATCGGACGCGCTACGATGGCAGTATTGGCAAGCTCGAAAGTCCGGGGACCGATCAGGATTTTCGAACCATAAAAGCGGTTGGCCACACAAAAACGACGCGCTAATTCGATCGGCTCGCCCAAAACGAAGATGTCCTGCTTTTCTTCAGTCGGCGCCGTGATCATAGAGCCGGAACTCACTCCCACGTGCGCTCCAGCCGTAACATCCCGGCCATTGCTGCTGCTTGAGTTGTCGGCGAAAGCACGCGCCAAAGCGAACGCGGCGCGTACGGCCTTTTCCGCATGATCTTCCAGTACCCCGGGAAATCCAAAAACAGCGACGACGCCTTCTCCGTCAGCCGCGTGCAGGTAGGCTCCGGCGTCGCGCAACAATTCAGCGGCGCGCGCGGTAAATTTCTCGCTCGCCTTTGTCACCACACTCGGATCGTCGTTATCCGCCAGGTCGTATTTGTTCGATAGATCGCAAACCACGACGCTGGTTTCGAAGGCATGAGCAGAGCCGTCGAATTCAATCTCGCCGGAACGCACGCGCGCGATCTCGCCGCGCGAGAGTTTACCGTCGAACAAGGTCAGCGGAACCCCGCCGCGTTTGCGTCCTGCAAATGCAAGGTAAGCCATCGCCACACCGTAACCGAGAGCGACGGTAGCAATCACCGGCAACGGCGCAAAGAAAACATGATACAGCGAACAAACCCAGCTTAAGGCCAGCAGCTCCGCAATGAACGCCAGCACAAGTATGGCGATGCGGTGCCGGCGACCGCTGGTG
>JBKPQI010000143.1:0-22697 GCA_046733975.1 Verrucomicrobiota bacterium | reverse complement strand
AAAGTAGGCGGATCCAACACAATCGAATCGTACCTCTCGCCCTTTCGAGCCAGTCTTGGCAGCACCTCGAAGACATCATCGGCGATGAATTGATCGCCAGTCACCGGTAAATTGTTGAGGGAAAAATTTTGCCGTCCGCGTTCGAGTGATTTCTGTGAAAGATCCACGTTCACCGTCCTGGCGCCCGCGATTGCCGCTGCCACAGAAAACGAACAAGTGTAGGCGAAACAATTCAACAATCGGGCCGGCGACGCTTTGCGGAGAAAACTTCGGTTTTCGCGTTGATCGAGGAACAGCCCCACGGAGTAGCCGCCTCTGAACTCGACCGCATATCGGAGACCGCGCTCCATCACGATTGTGCGTGGGCTGAGGTTTGAATCGCCCAGAATAACTTTTGGCGCTTTCCGCTCCTCGTTCCGCTTCGGCAGAAAACGTTCGAAAATTCGTCGGGTATTAAAACGCATCGCTTCGGCCCACAGAACGAACTGCGTTGTCAATTGTTCGCGTCCGGCCTGATCTTTGAAGGAAATCAGAATATCTGGGCCGAATCGTTCCACCCAGCCGCCCGCGATCGTGCAGAGACGATAGGCATCAGTGCCTTCCGCTTCGAAATCGCGCATCAGCTCTCGATCAATCCAGGCGTTTTTCACTTTTTCTTTTAGTCTAATCGCACCTTGCGGCGTGTCTTGCCGCGCAGAGGCGCTGCGATAAGCTCGACGGATGCAGCAAGTCACCGTGCGTGTCCCCGCCAGCACCTCAAATCTGGGACCGGGTTTCGATTGCCTTGGTGTCGCCCTGTCACTTTATAATCAAGTCAGTATCAAATCAGGCCCCGGTAGCGGGGGCAATCGAATGGTTCGGGAAGCGGCGACAAAGTTCTTTGCGGCTGCTAATTGCAAGCGGTTTGATTTTTCCTGCGACATTCGCGGTAACGTTCCGATTGGCCGTGGGCTCGGCAGCAGTGTCACCGTCCGCCTCGGCGTGCTTCACGCCTTAAATGAAATCGTGCGGACAAAACTCAGCGTTAACGAACTATTCGCGGTTTGTGCAGAACTCGAAGGTCATCCGGATAACGCAGCACCCGCAAGCTTCGGCGGGTTCACTGTTGCGCGCGGCACCCAGGCGCAGCAGTTCAATGTTTCTCCTCGTCTCCAATTCATCCTGCTCATCCCTGCTTTCGAGATTGCAACGAAGCAGGCGCGGCGCCTCTTACCCCCCGCCATTCCGCGCATAAATGCAGTGCGAAATAATGCGAATGTCGCCGCGATTGTCGCAGCCTTTGCAACTCGTGATTACAAAACACTTCAGGGCTGTTTCATCGACCATTTGCACCAACCATTCCGCAAAAAACTCATTCCATTTCTCGACCGGGTGATCATTGCTGCAGAACGCGCCGGCGCGTTAGGCGCATTCCTCAGCGGCTCGGGTTCAGCTATCTGTGCACTCGCACTGGATGATCCGGAAAGAGTAGGCCGCGCCATGCTGCGTGCCTCGCGCCTGGAACACGCAACGATTATTATCACGCGCGCCGACAATCGCGGCGTCCGCATTCTCAAGTCCGCAATAAACGTCAGTGCGACTCGGACCAGTCGCCGGTCCGCAATCAGATGAGCCGGTCGCGGGAGAATCTCGAGCAGTTTGCCATCGATGTCATTCTCGAGCGTCGCGCTGGAGTTCGGGCGGCTTTGCTTCGCTCTTTTCTTTACTGTCTCTCGCTCATTTACGAGCGTCTCGTCCAGTTGCGGCTGTTCCTTTACCGCAAGCGCATTTTTCGTGAGCGCGCTCTCGGCTGTCTCGTCATCAGCATCGGGAATCTTACCGTGGGTGGAACAGGAAAAACTCCGATCGTGGAGAAGTTCGCTCGCGCTTTGCAAAAGGGAGGACGCAGCGTCGCCATTCTCAGTCGCGGTTATAAAAGTGTCCCGCGCCCGAGTAAACGCGGTTTGCTGGCGAAATTGCGTGGCGATAATCCCGATCCGCCGCGGGTCGTCTCCGACGGGACATCGCTTCTGCTCGACTCGCTTACGGCGGGAGACGAGCCATACATGTTGGCGCACAATTTGAAAAATGTCGCCGTGCTGGTGGATAAGGACCGCGTCAAAAGCGGGCTCTTTGCCATTGAGAAAATGAAGGCTGATACCCTGTTACTCGACGACGGTCTGCAGTATCTTCACCTCAAGCATCGGCTCGATATCGTGCTGATTGATCGGCAGGCGCCGTTCGGAAATGAATTTCTTTTGCCGCGGGGGACATTGCGCGAACCGCCACGGAATCTGCGCCGGGCCAGTTACATTTTCATTACGAAAAGCACCGGCGAATCTAATGAAGAGCTGATCCAGCGAATCCGCCGTTATAACCGGACCGCAGAAATTATTGAGTGCGCACACAAGCCGCTGCATCTCAAGAATGTTGTCACCGGCGAGATTGAACCGCTGGAAAAACTGCGCGGGATTTACGTCGGTTCGCTCTGCGCAATCGCTGCACCGGACAGCTTCGAGAATGGATTACGCCAGCTCGGTGCGCACATTGAAATCGCCAAGCGCTATATCGATCACCACCGGTATACCGATGCAGAGCTGCAGAGTTTCATCAATCGTTGTATCCGCCGGGATTTGGAAATGGTGGTCACGACCGAGAAAGACGCCGTCCGCTTTCCTCTGCTCGCAAAAACTGAAGTGCCCATTTTTTTCCTGCGGGTCGAGATCGAAATCCTGAGCGGTCACGAGACGTGGGAACATTGCGTCGCGCGTATTTGCAAACCACAGCCAATGCTGACCCCTGAGCGGTTTTTCGCGTGATTAAGTCATCCCGAACGAAGCCGACGGATCCCGGTGCCAACCTTCAAGGTAATTGCCGCGGGATCCCTCGACTTTCGCTTGGGATGACGGCAATTTATGACGTCATGCCGGAAAAAACCGAGTTGGTCGTGGAAGGAAAAAAACTCTCTGTCTCGAACCTGAATAAGATCCTCTATCCGAAGGTCGGTTTCACCAAAGGACAAGTCATCGATTATTACATTCGGATTGCGCCCGTTCTTCTACCACATCTGCGGGACCGGCCGCTCACGATGAAACGCTATCCAAACGGAGTAGATCAGGAATTTTTTTACGAAAAGAACTGCCCATCGCATCGGCCAAAATGGGTGAAGACGGCCAAGGTTTGGAGCGAGGGCAATAATAGGAACATGTATTACTGCCTGGGGCAGGATCTACCCACGCTGGTTTGGGCGGCCAATCTCGCCGATTTGGAGTTGCACACCTCGTTAGCGAAAAAGAAGGATGTCGCGCGTCCGACCATGATGGTGTTTGATCTGGATCCCGGTGCGCCCGCTGACATTGTGCAATGCTGCCAGGTGGGACTTTGGCTGCGCGACTTGCTGAGCAAAATGAAGCTGGAATCGTTTGCGAAAACGAGCGGCTCCAAAGGTCTCCAAGTTTACGTGCCATTGAACACACCGGCCAGTTTTGATCAGACCAAGGACTTATCGCGTGCCTTTGCCCAGCACCTCGAGAGCGAACATCCAAATCTCGTTACCTCAAACATGTCGAAAGCGCTACGCAAGGGAAAGGTGTTTGTCGACTGGAGCCAGAACGACGAGCACAAGACGACGGTCTGTGTTTATTCGTTACGCGCTAAAGAAGAGCCGACCGTTTCGACACCGGTGACATGGGAGGAGGTGGCCAATTGTTTGAAGAAGAAAAAAGCCGATTTATTGACATTTCGTTGCGACAAAACATTGTCGCGCGTAGAAAAAATGGGCGACCTGTTCGGGCCGGTGGAGGGGTTAAAGCAGAAGCTGCCGAAGGGATGGAAGCTATGAGATGACGCTATCTAAAGAATCAATTCTGTCGGCCTATCCGGGTCTCGTCGCAGCTAACAAAGGTCGAGTTGTTGGAGAAAAGAGCTTTCGAGGCGAGACGGCCTATTTCCCGATACTATTGGCCATCATGAAAACTTAAGCACGTTTGTGCTGGCGGAAAGTTTTCGCGCGACGAAATCAACGCGCGCTAACACGTCTTGCGGATCGACATCTTCGCATTTGCAATGCAAAGGTTCATCATGCGCAAAGTAAATCTGAAGGACATTGAAGAACGGAAGCGACAATCGCCCAATGGCAAATTTGGTCGGACCTCGAAAGATATTTCGATCGCGTTGGGGCGCGATCCGGAATCGTTTGATTTGAGCAAGCGCCAGCCATTTGATCTCGCGCTGGTCACGATTCCAAAAGGCAAATCGCTCTGCCCGTACCATTCTCATTCGGCGGAATCAGAGCTTTACCTGGTGGTTTCGGGGAAGGGAAGTATTCGCGATAAGGATGGGACGACAACAGTGGAGCCGGGCGACGCGTTCTTCTTCGCACCTGGTGAAGCGCATCAACTCACCAACACCGGTGAGGACGATTTTAGTTACTACGTAATCGCAGATAACCCGCGTGGCGACTCCTGTTATTATCCCGATAGCGGTAAATTTGCAGTCATGAAAGAAGGAACCGACGAAGTGATCGTCAAAGGCACGGAAACCGATTACTTCGACGGCGAAGAATAGCTCGTCGTCTACGATTGATCGTCCGGCGGCGGTGGCGGGCCGGGCGGCATGAATCCGTGCCGGTGCAGTAAGCGCCGATGCCGTTTTTCCATCTCCTCCAACTTGGTGCGTTGCTCCGGAGTCAGGAGTGGCTGCATCTCACGATGTGTTTCCGTAAAAATCTCGTGCACGCTTCGCATGGTTTGCTCGCGTGTGGTTTTCAATTGAGAAACCGCGCGGTCAATGATGGGAGAGATTTTCTGCATCTGGTCGGGTGTGAGTTTTAGTTCCACGCGCAGGCGTTCTTTCATATGTTGCGCCATCGAATCGGGAGCCATGTGCGCGAAAAACGGGCCGCGCATGTGGAGAGCTCCAAAAAAACCACAGACGCCGCCGGCAAGAAATACGAGCACGAACGCGAGAATTAATCTCCAACGCAGAGACTTGTTCATTCCCCGAGGTCCTTTTGAATAGCGGTGTCGGCCATGGTGTATTCTGTCGGAAGATCATTGTCCAAAACTGATGTCCGATAGAGGCCGGCCGACGCCAGTGCGATAATCGCCAGTGCGATCATGGCAGCGCGTTGCGCAAAAACAGCAATGATGGCCGATCCGTTCGGTGACGACTCGCGGGCGAGGGCGAGAACGCGGGAGTCGAAACCAAACGGCATTTCAGAGGCCGCAGTCGAATCGCCGGCAGCACGAAACAGTCGATCCAAAATGTGGTCTCGATTTTTCACAACAAGGTTCCGATATTTTTGCGCAATTTCTGGCGCGCCCGAAATGCTCGTATTTTGATCGTGGCCGCGGTCCACCCCGTAAGCTTTTGCACTTCCGCGACGCTTCGCGCCTGCAGATAAAGCATGTCGATCACGAGCCTTTCCACTGGTTTCAATGTCGCAAGCAACTTGTCCACCAAATCGCGCGCTGCTACTGCCCGGTCCGGCGCCAGTGTTTCGTCCGATGCAACCAGATTTTCCAACATCACCGTCTGTTCTTCGCTCAAATCTGCATGGCGCAATTCTGGCCGTACTTTCTCGGCCGCGAGCTGATTGCGGCAAGTGTTTACCGCAATCCGGGAAACCCAATGGGAGAACGGCGCCTTACCAGAGTATTGGCCGAGGTTCTGAAAAACTTTTACAAAAATCATTTGTGACAAATCCTCCTCGGCGGTGCGGCGAGGGCGGTATCCACGCACAACTTTTGCCACCAGCGGGTAGAATTCTCGGACGAGCTCGCGCGCAGCCTCCTCATTACCGTGGCGTGCACGATCGACCAGTGTGCGAGCGTGCTCATCGTCGTCCATGCGTAGAGAAAAGTATCCACACCAGAGGAAAAGACCGGATGCAAGCCGTTCCGGTTACAAAAAACTTACGGTCATCCCCGAGCGACAGTCGACGGATCCCGCCATGAAAACTTAAAGGAAGCTCACCGGGATCCCTCGGTCCGAGCCGGACTGGCGTTTTCGCTCGGTATGACATTTTTTGTAACCGTCGCGCTACTTCCGTGGTCATGGTTAGCAAAGGCGCAATGACACGCCGCAATAAAAAATATGAAACAAACACTGACAGCAATGGCAATAATCGCACTCGGGGCATTCAGCTTCGCGCAGGCACAACCTCCCGCCGGCCCTCATGGTCGCTGGCACTCGAATCCGCTGGAAGAGATGAGTTCGACGCTCAATCTGACAGATGCGCAGAAAGCGAAGGTGCAGCCGATCCTGGATCAGGCGAAACCTCAGCTTCGCGCGATTCATGAGGAGGCGATGACGAAAGCGAAGTCGATCGTCGACGCTTCACTGGCGCAAATTCGGCCACTACTGACGCCGGAACAGCAAACCAAGCTCGATGCCATCGTAAAAGCGCATCAAGACATGCACAATGCGATGAAAGAGTTGCACGAAGCGACGGCCAAATAACGGCCTTCGCAGCAGTAAAGGAGACGGCGTTCGGAAACGGGCGCCGTTCTTTTTTTTGTAGCGGCGGCAAATCCCGCGCTTTCACCGCCGAGACGGCGGCCACTACAGCTACTCGAAGCGGAGCGCTTTTACCGGATCGAGCCGCGCGGCAAAATAGGCAGGAATAAGAGCGGCGACCGAGCAAATGATAAACGCGCTCACGCAAATGAGCGTGACATCGCGCGGAATGACTTCAGCTGGGATTGAAGAAAACTGGTAAACTTCGCGTGGGAAGATTTCGATGTGCAGGGTGTCGGCGAGCCACTGGCTGAACTCGTTTCGATAACGAATCAATGTCATTCCCAGTCCAAGTCCCGTTAAGGTGCCAAAAAATCCGACAATCATACCCTGGCCTAAAAACACCCAGACAATCTGACCGATGTTCGCACCGAGCGCTTTCATAATTCCAATCTCACGGCGTTTTTGGACGGTCACCGTTATCAGCGTGCTCATGATTCCGAAAGCAGCGACGACAACAATGAAGAAGAGCAGGAAAAACATGACGTTTCGCTCGAGTCGAATCGCCTCGAAGATTTGATGATTCATGTCGATCCAAGTCCGCGCCATTTGGGGAGGCTCAAGGAATGTCTCGATCTTCTCCTTCACCTCATCGACATCGTAAGGATCTTCGGTTTTAACAGTGATGCCATGGAGCGCGTCACCCAGGCCGTAGAGTTCCTGACCAATGAAAAGCGGAACCAGCAAGTACTGGGAGTCATGAATATAATGTCCGGTCTCAAAGATGCCGGTAATGGTCAGATCCTTGGGCAGAACGACTTCGCGCAATTCCTCGATTGCTTTCTTTTCTTCATCGCCTTTCGCATTTTCCAGTTTTTTCAGCCGATCGAGCACTCGGGACAGATTGCCCGGTGAGTAGACGGTGATTTTATCTCCCACGTGCGCATTTAATTGGCGCGCCAGCTCGATCCCGAGCACGGCGTTATCACCGCTAAGATCAAGCGTTCCCACTTTGATGAATTTTTGCAGCGTCACCACCTTCTCTTCCTGTTCTGAATCAATTCCGCGAATCAAGGGCGCTAGACGTTGTTCGTTGTGTTCCACAATAACAGGCCCTTGCACGTAAGGCGCAGTGGCAACGACACGCGGAATGGCGCGAATTTTTTCCGTCAGGTCACGCCAGTTTGTCAGCACATCTTCGCTTGTCACCAGGATGTGGGCATCGAAGTCGATTACCTTTTGGCGCAATTCGCGGTCGAACCCGGTCATCACCGAAATCACGAGAATGAGCACGGTAACCCCGAGCATTACTCCGAGGACCGAAATCAGGGTAATGATCGAAAGAAATGTGCGTTTCGGCTTTAAATAGCGAAGCGCGAGGAAAAGGCTGAACGGCAGTTTCAAATCGCGCTAACGGTGGCGATGAACAGGATTATTTCAACGCGTGTGCCTGCAATTCTTCCAGGGTAACGAATTCGAGCGCGGAGCTGTGGGTCGCTTCGAGATCCACTGGCGCGGCACGATGATGGTCGAGCGCGGCTTTCCAGCGTGTGACACAGACGCACCATTTATCGCCCGGCTTCAAACCGGGAAATCCCCATTCGGGGCGCGGTGTGACCAAGTCGTTTCCGTCCAGAACAGAGAAATCGAGAAACTCCTCTGTCACCTGGACGCAGACGGTGTGTTGCCCGACATCCTCGGGGCCGGTTCGACAATAACCATCGCGATAAAAGCCGGTCACTGGGTTGCGACAGCAGCAGCGCAGATCTGTGCCGAGCACGTTTGTAGGCATCGCGGAAAATAAACGAGCATGGTCATTTGTCATCCCGAGCGAAAGTCCGGGAACCCGTGATGTTAGCGTAAAGATTTCGCAACGGGATCCCTCGACTTCGCTCGGGATGACGGCACGGTTGATGCGAGTGGAAGTGATCGAAAAAGCGCATGCGATTGCCTATTGGCTGCTGCCGGAACCAGCGGCCCACGAAACGTTCTCGGAAAAAATCCATGAGCTTGCCACGAGGTTTGGCGCTCCTGAGTTTGAGCCGCATGTCACGGTTTTTATCGCGCCGGAAAATTCGCACACTCCGAAAGACGTTCTATGCGGAGTCAGGCCGGGCACAATCGAGCTAACGATTCTTGGTGTTCGGTTCAGCGAAAAGTTTACGAAAACGCTCTTCGTCCAGTTCGAAAAGAGTGATGCGCTACAAGAACTGGCAGACAGAATCTGCCGAACCAGCGGCGCGTCCAAGCGGCAGATCATCGATCCGCATTTGAGTTTGCTATATGCCAACCTGCCGCCAGGCACGAAGGAAAGAGTAGCAGACGAAATAACGTTGCCGTTTCGGACAGCTCGTTTCCAATCGATGTGCGCAATGCGCTGCGCAACGCCGACGACAATTCAGGCCGAGGTCAGGCAATTTCGTTTAGTGGCACCGTAGCAGCGTCGCGAACGTCTTTGATTCGAGAGATCCTCTTCGCTCAGGACGACAGGCATTGGTGGCGCGGAAGTTCTGTGGCTCCGCGTCGTTTCCGTGAGAGTTGGAGATGCCAGGATCTCTTTCATCGGTGGTGTGGGTGCGGACACTGAAGCCGGCGCGGAGGCGGGAGATGGTTGCGGAGAAGCGGATGGAGTGGCGGCCGGCGGCGGATGTTTTTGCAATGTTTCTTCCAACAGTTTGGTCTCTTCCGGAAATACCCATCCGGAGTTGGCCGCATCGATGAATGGACGAGCGGCATCGAGTTTCCCGTCGTCAATCAGAAGTACGGCCAGATAAAGCGCGACGCGCGGATCGTGCAATTTTTCAGGTGGAAGCTTTTGCAGGATCGCGATTCCATCCGCAGGATGACCTTCTGAATTGAGTGAAAGCGCCTGAGCAACCGCACATGGTGCTTCGGTTGGCGCATGAGCAAAAGCTTCTTTCGCGACACGACGGCCTTCCTCCGTATTTCGGTCTAGTAAAATGGAAAGGCGCGCGTATTCCGCCGCGATCAGAGGTTCATCCGGTGAAGTTTCATGGAGCCGCATGGCAGTGAGATAGAGATTCGGAAGATCGTTGTTAGCGCGATAAATGGAAAACAAACTATCGAGCGCCTCGCGACGGCTGAGCGGATCATGCGCGACCCGCAGCCAAAGCTGCTCCGCTTGAGCGGGCAAATTCCATTTCGAGGCAAGGCGAGCGAGACGGATTTCGCGCTCAGGGTTTTCTTCGCAGGCGCGCTCGGCGTCGTGCCAGATTGATTCCGCATCGGCTCCTTCCTGGCGAGATCGTTGTCTGGCATAAGCCTGGTAGGCGAGCCGCAGATATTCAGAGTCGCCCCAGTCGCCCCCTTTGGTCCACCGACGCAGGCGCGACCAGTTTTTTTGCACGCTGAATGCATCCGCCACTTCTATCGCCGCTGGAGGATTCGCTGTCTTTTCCGACGGCAATTTATCCATCCAGCGCAATACGTCCGCGCTCTTTCCATTGGCGTTCATCCAGCCCATCAGCGCAGCAAGGTCGTCAGGTTCGCGTGCGGCCAGCGGTTTTACCTTCTCGAGTAATGTGGCGAGTTTCTTTTGATCCAACTTTTTGTAGAAATCTAAACAGAGCAGCTCGTCGGAAAACGTTACTTCCGGGCTGAGCTGCAATTCCTGCGCGAAACGATCAGCAGCTTCGAGGTTGTTTTGCTGAATGGCGTCGTTCAGAAGCGCACGAAGTGAACCGGCGCGGAACGGGGCGCTTTGGGCGAGACGTTCAAGGATGGTGCGAGCCTGAGCTTGTTTTTGAGGATCGGGTAATTTAATCCGGACGGCAGCGAGATTGTATTGATACGTTTCGTTATTCGGTTCCTTTTCCAGGGCGGCGGCGAAATGCCGTTCCTGGCTGGCCTCATCTCCCTGCGCGCGAGCCAACCATCCGGCGACCACATGATAAGAAGCGCTCTCGCGGTTTTCCTGCGGCACGCTCTCAAGCGCTTTGCGGGCGGTGTCGAGCTGACCGAAACGCAGCGCAGCGGAGGCGAGATTGAGCTGGCTGGCCGTGTCACGGGGGCGCAACCGGGCAATCTGGGCGCGCCAGCCAACGGTTTCGGCGCGATTTTGCTTCTCGGTTATTTCCGCGAGAATCTCGTAAGCGGATAGAGAATCGCCATTGATCTTGAGCGCTTGCTGAGCGGAGTCTTTCGCCTCGTTGAAATTCCGTTGCTTCAAGTTGGGTTCCGCCTGCTTCAGCCAACGTTTTTCCTGCCACGCACTAACGACTTTTGGACCAACAGCAAACGCCAGTAACCCCAAACCGAAGCCTGCTACCACGGCGAGAATAATCAGGCCGCTCCGAACCGACAAAGATGGGCTGCGACCAGATGACACGATCCGGCTTCGTTGTCGCTGGGGCTGATGTGTCGCCGGATAGGTCATGGCGTTTTTGTTGACGGGGTCGCCACCCAATCGAACGAGGATACCGTTTCAGGCGCGGACGCTCTCAGCCTCAGCTTCGGCTTCGTCGACGACTGGAACTTCCTCGATTGCCTCCATCGTTTCTTTGCGCAGACGCTCGCCCCAAACATACCTGGCCAACAATACTTTGATCGTGGCTGTGAGGGGCACCGCTAAAAGGGGCCCCAGCAATCCGCCGATTAGTAGCCCCCATACAAAAATCGAAACGATCACCGTCATCGGATGTAGTCCTACGGAATTGCCAACGATCCGTGGGGCATAGAACAAACCTTCGAGATTTTGAATGATGATGAAAATGAACGTGACCATCAATGGGTGAATGAAGTCCCCCCATTGCGCCACAGCGATGAGAACTGCTGGAATCCAGCAAATGATAATCCCGACGTACGGAATCATGGTGAGGATGGCAACGAGGCAGCCGATGAGCACGGCGAAGTTGAGTCCGGGACGCGGAAGGAATGAGAGTGTGGTGCCGATAAGAATACCATCGACGAGGCAGACGAGCAGTTGTCCCCGAAAATAAGCGATGATGTAGCTGTTGATTTGGAGGAGAACATCCGCCACTTCATCCTTGAGGCGCGAATCGCGCAGCGGCAGGTAATCCTTCCAGCGCCTCTGGATGGCGGGTCGTTGTTTGAGAAGGAAGAACAAATAAATGGGCACCATGATCAGACTCAAAAGAAAACCGGTGACGCCAAGAAATCCGCCAATGCTTTTCTTGATTATATCCCACACTTT
Organism: Verrucomicrobiota bacterium; assembly: GCA_046733975.1. Lineage (GTDB taxonomy): Bacteria > Verrucomicrobiota > Verrucomicrobiia > Chthoniobacterales > UBA10450 > AV69. Next base: position 11,086 of record JBKPQI010000143.1, on the reverse strand, counting down.
CTCCGTCAGGTTCGGCAGTTGCGACTGGAGATTGGGCAGTTGTTTCTCCACCACCTCCTGAAGGCGATGCCGCTCGGCATCACTTAATTTCGAAGGAGCGGGCCCAATCTCTTCCACCGGTGGCGTGGCAGAAGCCGAAGCAGCCGGCACCGCTTCTTCCGCTTCCGCACTTGGTTTTGCAGTGGGCTTTGGTGTTGGAGTGGGGGTCGACCCGAGCAACCAACCGATAATTCCGCTGCTGGCGCTTCGGCTCTTGTTGGGCGTGCCGAAAGTCTGTTCGTAGCGGTAGATCCAATCGACCGTCTGGTCGCGGACACGGACGGTGTATTGGGGCAACTCCCTGACGAAATTACTGCTTTGCATTCCGATGGCCGGGACCAGCCAGGTGCCGGTCGCAACCAGTGCAAGGCCGGCCATGGCAAAAAGCAGGATAATGGATTTGGTGCGGCCGAGACCACCCGCAGCCATTCGCGTGACGACAGGATCGAGCAGATAAGCAAGAATGGCTGCGATCGCGACTGGAATTAGAATCGGTTGCAGAAAACTGATGACATTCGCCATGATCCAAATGACGGCGACGAAAACAAAAATGAGGAAGCTGACGGCCAGCGCGCTAATGGCCGCCCAAATCGCTTTTTGCTGCCATTCAGCCGGGTAACGTGTGCCGCCCAGATCGCTCATGGTTTCTGTGTGTTGGTTTTGCTGATGCGCGTTTTGTGAGCGTCGATCTTGGCTGCCAGATCCTTGTTTGAAGGATCCAACCCTTTGGCTTTCTCCCAGGCTTCGAGTGCCGGGGCCACGCGGTTCAATTTAAAGTACACGTCGCCAAGGTGTTCGAAAATAACCGCGTCTTCGCGCGGCAAATTCTCGAGCGCGCGCTTTAAATGTTCCAACGCCTGATCGTATTTCCCCTGGCGGTACTCGACCCACGCCATGCTATCGAGATAAGCGCCGTTGTCCGGGTCGAGCTGGAGGGCGCGTTTTACCGCGTCCTCGGCTTCGTCGAGGTGAGTGTTCTGTTCGGCCCACATGTAACCGAGATAATTGTATGGTTCGGCGGCGTTGGCCGGATCCATCGCAATCGCTTTGCGAAAAAGGTCAGCGGCTTTGTCATACAGGCCGGCTTCTTGTGCCGTTGCGCCGTATTCGAGATAAAAACGCGGTTTGAGAAAATCAGCCTGTGCATTCTGTGCCTCGTTCAGCGCTTCCTCGAACATCACCACTGCGTTTTTCGCCTGCTTGGATTCGCGCAATGCGATCGCGAGATAATAAGCAAACTCCGGCGCATCGGGATAACGCCGGCGTGCTTCGGTCAAAACTGATACGGCGTGCTCGCCTTCCTTCAGCGGAACCAGCAACAACTCCGCCAGTCGCAGGTAAGTCGTGGCATGATTGGGATTAATCAGAAGACTTTGCTCGTAGTTTTGTGCTGCCCGCTTGAACTCCGCCGTGGCCTGCTCCGTCTGATTAGCTCGGACCAGATCTCGCGCTTCGTCGTCGTGCAATTGGGCTAACAATTCGTAGGGCTGGTATTTTTCGGGATGCTCTTTGATAATCTCCCGGAGCGTTTCGACCGCGCGCGCGCGTTGATTAGTCAAAACAAATCCGGTAGCTAATTTTTCCCGAATATTTGCGTCGTCGGGTTGCAGCTCGAGGACCCGCAGATAAAAGGGAAGTGCTTCCTTAATTTGTTGGGTCGAGGCGAAGTAGTCGCCCACTTCCTTTAAAACCGCGGCGTTATTTTGCCCGTCCGCCGCCGCTTTCAGAAAGATGTCATTCAAACGAGCGGTTTCCTGCGGCGTTGGTTTCGCATCCGGCTTTAAGATGAGCGAACCGTAAAGCCGCCCGAGTCTTGTCCAATAGATAGGATCGTCACTGCGAACCTTGGCGGCGCGGTCGAGCGTTTCTGCAGCCTTCTTTTCGTCACCAACACTGAGGTGGATCTCAAATAATCGTTGGTAACCATCGATCTTTCCCGGATCCAGCGCGATGGCTTTGTTGGCGAAGTCGATCGCCTGATCGAGCTTTTTTAGATACTTCGCGTAGATGAATGCCAGTTCCAAATAAGGTTCTGGCGCTTTGGGATGGACCTTGACTGCATCCTTCAAGACATCGATTGCGCCCGGATAATCATCGTCGCGACTGAGCAATGCCGCGACGCGAACGGCCAGGTCAATCTGGCCTGGATCAACATTCAAAACCTGACGATAAGCCTCAAGCGCTTTTTCCATTTCACCATCTTCTTCGAAATTGATTCCTTCGGCGAAATGGGCCAGCGCGTCGGCCTTGTGCTCGCCTTGGAGAGTCAGGTTTAAATCGCGCGCCGGTGGTAAGGTGAGGGAGTCATCGAGCGGGTTGCGCTTCGGTGGTGGACGGGCGGCGGTCGCTTTCTGTGGCCGATGAGCCGGGGTCGGCGGCGCACCGGAGGCGTTACTGAACGCCGTAAAGAGTAGAACAAGCGCAAGATAAGCAACCAGCTTGCGCACGATGATCATCGTTCTCAAATGTATCGCGCGGGCGTGCCCAGGCAACCAACGCGAGTTGGCCGTTTACGACTTGTAGCGCAAACGCTTCTTGTGGCGGTTCTCTTTCATTCGCTTGCGGCGTTTGTGTTTGGAGATTTTCGCTTTGCGTCTTTTCTTGAGAGAACCCATATCGGGAAAATGATCTTGCCGTAAGAGTGAGTCGCAATGCAAGCATTGCTTGGACAGAATGGCAAACGGTTTCGGTAAGCCAGCGGGCGAGGGCTATCTCAAGAGCCCGATCGGACTTCTGCCTAGCTAATCCACGGCGGCTCATAGTAATCGGGCTGGTGGGATTTGAACCCACGGCCTCCTCGTCCCGAACGAGGCGCTCTACCAAGCTGAGCCACAGCCCGTGACTAAAACACACCCCTCGATACTTCGCGTAATTAAGAAGCGATAGCAAGAATTTCGCGCATCCGGTGCGAAGTCACCGGGTCGGGGAGGCATTTCATCCATGCCGATCCAAAGCGTTCAGAATGAGGTCAACCTTGTCGAGGATTGAACGGAACACGCGCGAGACATTCGCTTGCAACCCAGACGTTACGACATCCACGTCTCATCCATGCGAATTTTTCACATTCCTGTGTTGGCCTGTCAGCTGCCCCGCCATTGGCACCCACGATGCTTGAAATTATAGAGAATCCCATCGCATGAAAACGACCCGATGCGCCCCAACGCAGCCAATACACTGGCAGAGGTCCTCGTCGCTCTGCTCTTGGTCGGCATCTTTTTCGCCTCGGTCTTTGAATTAAACGCTGTTTGCTTTCATTACATCGAGGCTAGCAAAGAATCTGTCACGCCGTCGCCGCAGTACAAGATCGCACCGAAGTGCTGCGCAACCTCGCCTTCACGGATCTGACCAGCTCCTCATACATGCAGATGTTACTGGCAACTCCGGCAAACGATTCCGACCTCGTCAATCGTGCGACCGAGGTAGTGAAACTGCAAGCGTACCCGACCTCAAACGGCACCCGGCAGTTCACGCGCGCGAATGCAACGGTGAGAATGACGCAGTCTTCCCCCGCACCCAATCTCGGCAGCAACCTAGTTCAAGTCGACGTCTCCCTGACATGGCCGGCAACGTTCGGGCAACGGACGCGTACCGAACAGACCACCATGATCGTTTCCAACGGACAAAAGAAATAAAACTCAAACATCATTCCATTTTAGCTGGATTTACGCTGACCGAGATAATGGTCGCGTTGGGAATTTCCAGCATTGTTTTCGCTGCCATCATCGCCGCTTCGGTTGCGCTTTATCGGAGCTTCAACGCCGTTGATACCTATTTCTCCACTCAAATGCACCAACTGCGCATCATCGATTACCTCAATCGCGATGTGAAACGGGCCACTGCCGTCACAACCTCGGCTGATTTGCAATCGATCACAGTAACAATGCCGAACTATCTCATTAAGGCGGGCGATCCAGAGGCTGTCGCTAATGCTTCCCTCATCGGCATGCCGCGCACACCGACCGTTTTGGTTACAGCGAGTGGTCCGCAGATCAACTACGGCACCAGCACAACGACTGTCGTCTACTCAGTTAATAGCAACTCTATTTTGCGAACAGAAAACGGACAGGTAACTACGATCGCTTCGAGTACGGACCAGCTTCTGCCGGCCACTACCGATGTGGAGCTGGCAAACACTGAATACGCGAAGACCACGGTTACATTTATGCCGATTTTCACTTCGAGTGGGAGCGCCGCTGCCCGGTCGGGCACTACGATCTACACGACCTCTTATCTCCGTAATAAACGACGCGGCTAGGAACTCGTTAGGAAGCAAGAAGTCATATGCACATCGCTCGCACACGACAAGAAGGTAATACTCTCGTTTGCGCTTTGCTCGCGATTATCGTTCTCTCGACTGTAGGCGCGAATGTACTGATGAACTGCACGGCGCGCTACAATGCGGCCTCAAACGGCGTCCGGGCCTGGAAACAGGCTCTCTACGCTGCCGAAAGTGGCGGAGATATTGCATTTAACGAGATTCGGAAGTCACTCTCGAATCCGTTGAATTGCTTTACTACGGGGTGGACGAATACCGTTGCCATTGATGTCACCGCCGGGCTGAACCTCGGGCCTGGTGGTCTCATCGCTACTTCGAATGCCGGTCTTTATTATTATCACTCGAGTCTTACTACCAATCTGGGTTCAGACGGCATGTCCACCAGCTCGCGCGTCGATTTATTCCTTATCGATGCCCTCACCGGTAATCCGTGGTTCCGTATCCGCTCATCGGGAACAGCGCCGGTTCGCGGCTTAAGCCGCGTGGGCATGACGATCGCGTCAATGCTACCACTCGCGGTGATAGTCTGGTTCGAAAAATTGACTTCCGATTGATCATTTTATTGCGGCCTATGGACCGAACGGCGACGGAGCAAACAAGGCGCTGGTGCCGGTATCAACACCGAGAATTACCAGGCGGATTGAACTGACCGCTGCGCCGATTACTCCATTTGAGGCCGCGATCAAGGTGAGCGGAAATTTTTACGGACTCGGTTCCGCCGCCATGATCGATAGTTTCAACTCTAATAACGGCACGTATCGATTTGTCGCCAATAACCCTGCTGATCCGCAGTACGCAATTCGCACAGTGGCAACGTGGAGATTGGCTCCGCCGCCGCAACTTTCATGGGCGAAGTCTGGGGCAACGTTGCGACGAACGGCGGCACGATCATTCGTTCCAATCAAATCCACGGCACCATCGACAATAACGTTCCAGTCACCATTCCTCCATATGAATTACCGACTCCTTGCCGACCCCTCAGCTCAATCCGCCCCCGATTAGTGGAAAATATTACGATTATCCCGCCGGTGGTTGGTAGCGCCCTATTGCCCAGCCTTTATGTTCTTCCCTCCTTGACCAGCAGCAAACTGACCGTAACGGCCCTCGGTACCGACGAGACATTCGTCGCTGTTCACGTAACCGGCGACATCACCGAGCAAATTACCGTGGGCCCCCACGTCCACCTTACCCTGTACGTGGACGGCAACATCGACGTAAAAGCGGGGGACATTGTCAATCAAACCGGCCTGGCGGGTAACCTCCAGATCTACGCCGTCAGCCCCACTGATCCAACTGTCACTCAGACCATCCAGATCTCTCCCCCGGGGGATTTCGCGGCTTCGATCTATGCGCCGAGCGCTGATGTCACCATCAATGGCAACCCGGACATTACCGGTGCGGTCGTGGCCAAAAGTTTCTACGCCAATGGCAATGTGAGCTGGCATTATGATCGCGCCTTGGATCTGCAGGGGAGCCTCACGGATTTCCGCCTTGCCAGCTACGTCGAGGATACGCGGTAGACTCGCTCCTCGACGCCGCAGAAATCGTTTGACAATCGCCGCCGGGCTTTCCACATTTCCGGTTTCGTTATCGTCGCGATGCTCGGCTCTCGTCTTTTTTCCAATCCTGTTTCGTCCAGCGCGGCGACGATTCTGCAATTCCCGGCGAACTCGACAGGTTACGTCCACACCTTGCGCATTATGACGACTCAACTCTTGCAGGAAGCCAGCCAAGTTATTCCCAATCCACAGCTGCTCATCAATGTGGTCTCCAAGCGGGTCCGTCAGCTTGGACTCGGCCACCGCCCGATGGTCGACGCCGGCCCACGCGCTTCTCTTACCGACATCGCTCTCAAGGAAATCATTGCCGGCAAACTCGCTTTCGAAGAACAGAACGCCTCTACCGACGGCGCCTGATTCAATGCTATCGCTCGGTCATGACTGCCGAGACGATTCTGAACCGTAAAGCACTGCGCGATTTTCACATTCTCGAGCGCTACGAAGCAGGCATCGAACTGAAGGGCAGCGAGGTCAAATCCATCCGCGCTGGCAAGGCTAACATCAGCGATGCCTTCGCCCGAATTGAGAATGGTCAGGCCTTTCTCTACAACGCCGACATCCAGCCATACGAACGCGCCAGTCACGAAGTGCCCGCCGCTAAACGGGTCCGCAAACTTCTGCTCCACCGCGTCGAAATCGATAAACTCTATGGGGAAACTCAGGTCGGCGGACGTGCCCTTGTCGTCCTCAACTTGCATTGGAAAAATGGGAAACTGAAGGCTGAACTCGGTGTCGCCCAGGGCAAAGTTGCGCGCGATAAACGCGCCGATTTGAAGAAGCGCGCTACCGATCGCGAGATCGCGCGGGAAGTCGCGCGCTTTAATCGCAAGCATGGGTGACGGCGCTCGGAGGCAAAGAGTCAAAGAACGGCTGTTTCTAACTGCCAGCCGAAACATCGGGCGGTCGCAGACCGCCTAATTTGTTCGAGCAAGTTCACATGATCACCCAGCGCTTTTTTATCGCCATCGATTTACCAGAGACCATCGCGCGGTCTCTCCGGGCGCTCGATCCGAATTACCGCGGTCTGACTTTCTCTCCGCCGCAACAGATCCATCTCACGCTCGCCTTTTTCGCAACGGTGGAAACGCCAACTGCTGATTTGCTGAAGGAAAAGCTCGCCGCCATTTGCTTTCGCGCATTTTTTCTTCCCGTCATGGGACTCGGCACATTTTCGAAAAAAGGCGTGCCTCACATTTTGTGGATCGGAGTCGGCCACGCCCATCCGCACCTGTTTCAATTGCACAAGCGCGTGAACGAAGCCGCTCTGGCCTGTAATCTTCCAATCGAAGAGCGCGCCTGGACTCCTCATTTCACCATCGCTCGAGCTTGCGGAATTTCGCCGGCCCTGATGAAATCCTTTGTGAAGAAATATCGCGATTACGATGGCGGACTGATTCACGTCGAGGAATTCCGACTTTATTCAAGCAAATTGACCGGCGCCGGGGCGATTCACACGCTTGAGCTCAGCGTTCCATCTCACGAATAGTTCGCAACGGTCAGGTAGGGGCGGTTCACCAACACCACCCGGGCGATTGAGGTCAATCGCCCCTGCCTCAGCGTGGCCGCTTCGCTGGTAGAGCGACGATTAGAAAAATTGCTACCGCTTTCCGCCGAATATTCCGCCAAGCACACCGCGAGTAATTTGCCGGCCGACGCTCGAACCTGCGGCGCGCACGGCACTCTTCACCATCGTAGTTGCCATCGAATCGTGCACGCCGCCACGCGGCCCGATCGTCGGTTTGAACACTGCGCCGATCGAGCCAACCACTTGCTTGAAGAAAGAATCTTTTGCCGGCTCGGGCACCGACGCGCCGGGAGTCGCTTCCGGCGCTCCCCCCGATTTCATCCCGGCGCGGGCCTGCAGTTGCTCGTAAGCCGATTCGCGATCGACTGTTTTCTCGTAATGACCAGCCAGGACGGATGAGTTGATGATTTGTTGCCGCTGCTGCGGCGTGATTGCGCCCACCTGGCTGCGCGGCGGAATGATCTTCGCGCGTTGCACCATTTCGGGCGTCCCGTTTTCGTCGAGCATGGAAACGAGCGCCTCGCCCACCGCGAGTTGTTGCAACACCGTGACGGTGTCGAGCTTCGGATTTTGCCGAAACGTTTGTGCAGCGGCCTGCACCGCCTTCTGATCCCGCGGAGTGAACGCGCGTAATGCGTGCTGCACGCGATTGCCCATCTGGCCCAAAACGATGTCGGGGACGTCGAGCGGATTTTGCGAAACGAAGTAAACGCCAACCCCTTTCGAACGGATCAAACGCACGACCTGCTCAATCTTTTGTAGCACGGCCGGCTCGATGTCGGTGAAAAGCAAATGCGCCTCATCAAAAAAGAAAACGAGCTTCGGCTTCTCTGGATCGCCGATTTCCGGAAGGCGCTCGAACAATTCCGAAAGCATCCACAAAAGAAAGGTCGCGTAAACCGCCGGCGATTGCTGCATCAACTTTTCCGCCGCCAGAATGTTGACGACTCCGCGCCCATTCTGTGTTTGGATCCAATCATCAAGATCGAGCGCGGGTTCGCCGAAAAACTTATCAGCGCCCTGCGTCTCGAGTTGAAGCAGATTGCGCTGGATCGCGCCGACACTCGCCGCCGAGACATTACCATATTGGGTTCTGAACTGATCGGCACTATCTGCCACGTACTGCAACATTGCGCGCAGGTCCTTCAGGTCGAGCAGAAGCAGTCCGCTCTCATCGGCGATTTTGAAAACGATATTGAGCACACCCTCCTGTGTGTCATTCAAATTCAGCAGACGGCCCAGTAAGAGCGGCCCCATTTCCGACACGGTCGCGCGCACCGGATGGCCGTTTTCTCCAAAGACATCCCAAAATACGACGGGGCACCCTTCGCCTTTGAAATCCGGTAACCCGAGTTCTTTCGCGCGCTCAAGGATCTTGGCATTGTTCCCGCCCCGCTGACTCATACCTGCGAGGTCGCCTTTCACGTCGGCCATGAAAACGGGCACGCCCCGCGCGCTGAAATTTTCCGCCAGAGTTTGCAATGTCACGGTTTTACCGGTGCCAGTCGCACCGGCAATCAGACCATGGCGGTTTGCCATTTGCGGAAGTAGTTCGACTGAGTCTTTGCCGGCCTTCGCGATGACGATGGGTTCACTCATTTGATTCCTCGACAATGTAAGCGGCCATCCCGAACAGGCCAGCGCGGAACGACTGTAGCCGTCGCCCTGTGGGCGACGCGTGCGCGGAGGCAGAGGGACGCGCCTCCCGCGCGGCGCTAACATCCGAAGACCGGCGCGCGCTCTCTCTGTAGCGTCAGACATTGATTGCCTGGCTGCCGTTGTATGCTCTAAAGCCGGCTCGATAGCGGCGCCGCAATGTGTTCGAGTGATTTTCGCTCGGCCGCCACACCGATGAAGACTTCAGTCAACGCGCCGATTATCATTAGTCCGGCGCCGACCAGATAACCCGCAAACAATGCCGCGCTCGATCCAGTTCCGATGATCCAGCCAAACAAAATCGGCGCGCCCACTCCACCAGCCAGCGTCCCAATGGCGTAGAAAATCGCGATGGCTAGCGCACGGATTTCCAATGGGAATATTTCGCTCACGGTCAGATAGGCAGAACTGGCTGCGGCCGAGGCGATGAAGAAAATGATCGACCACGCCAGCGTCTGCGTTTGCGCCGTGAGCAGGCCGGCGTAAAAAAGCCATCCGGTCAGTGCCAACAAGAGGCCGGCCACGGCATAAGTGATGGAAATCATTTTCTTGCGTCCAAGCGTGTCGAAGAAGTGTCCAAGTCCAATCGGTCCCAAAACGTTCCCGATCGCGAATGGTAACAGGTACCAGCCAACGCTCTGCTCTGGCACATGATAAAATCTCATCAAGACCAGGGCGTAGGTGAAAAAAATCGCATTGTAAAAAAACGCCTGTGTTAGCATCAGGACAAACCCGAGCGCGGAACGGCGCCGGTGCTCATGCACGATCGCATTCCAAATCTCGCGCCACGGAGTGTGGGTTCGCGTGCGGATCCGCGTCGCGAACATTTCATTAGGCTCCCCTCGGAACATAGGGTTATGCCCTGTGCGCCCAGCGGACATACTGTCCGCTGTTCCTGTCTCAGCGGGTTGCAAACCCGCTGGGCGCACAGACTGAAAGTCTATTTTGCGGACCACCACGACCTGCACTAATCGCTCGACGTCCGCCACAATTTCTTCTGCCTCCTTGTTGCGGCCGTGAATCATCAACCAGCGCGGACTTTCCGGGATCCAACGCCGGAAGAAGATGACCACCAGCCCGAGAGTCGCACCAATCCCGAAGGCTAACCGCCATCCCAACCAGACTGGTAGCCGTTCTGGATCGAGTAATATCACCGTTCCGATTGCACCCAGTGCCGCACCCCACCAATACGAACCGTTGATGATCAGATCGACGCGACCACGCACCCGCGCCGGGATCAGCTCATCGATTGCCGAATTAATCGCCGCGTACTCACCGCCAATGCCGGCACCAGTCAATGCGCGAAAAATCGCGTAGCTGGCAAAGTTCCACGAGAAGGCACTCAACGCCGTTCCGAGAAGATAAACTGTGACGGTGATGAAGAATAATCTCTTTCGACCGAACCGGTCCGCGCTATATCCGAAAAGAAGCGCTCCAGTCACCGCGCCCGTGAGATAATAGGTAGCACTGGCGCCGACTTCGACCGCAGTGAATCCCAGAGTGTCTGGACGCGTAAGAACGCCGCCGAGCGCGCCCGCCAGCGTCACTTCGAGACCATCAAGAATCCAAGTGGCGCCGAGGGCGGCAACAATCAGCCAATGCCACCGGCTCCACGGCAACGCATCCAGTCGCGCCGGAACGTACGATTCGAATATTTCGCCGGCTTTATGCGGCATCACCAGTGAAGGTTGCGGCGCGTTATATCGGCTTCAAGGAGCCGCTGCTTGCTCGCGAAGGCAGCAGAGTTGCCTGCAGGACTTCTTGTCATGCCGAGTGAAGTCGAGACATGTCTTAATCGACTGTTTAGTGCGAGATTCCTCGACTTCGCTCGGAATGACAAAGTAACACGACGCCGAGCGCAATAAACCGATACCGACGATCTGGAGGAGCGGCTAAATGCTAGGATTGTCCAACTCTCGTCGGCACCATGATGCCATCACGCATTCCGTGAATCAGCTTTTTATCAGCCGGCACAATTGTCGTTAACGCGCCGCGCATTTTCACGCGGTCCTCCTCGACGAAATAGTACGG
>JBKPQI010000142.1:0-10880 GCA_046733975.1 Verrucomicrobiota bacterium | reverse complement strand
CCGCCAAACCAGGCTGATCCAGATCTGACTGCGGCACAGTACGGCATGACGCGCGTCCGGTAAGAGAAACCTGGTCTACTTGCGTCTTTATGGTTGCGGCGTCATCAGTCGGGGGTCCCGCTGGCAGGAGCATACTATGAGAGATATCCGTACGCTCAGGTGATGGAGTTGTAGTAGAGGAAAAGAGTTGCGCCATTTTACGAGCGACTCAATCTTGCCGACGTTACCTCTATGGGCACAATTCTAGGCACACTCGTTATCGGCCTGATCGTCGGAGCGATCGCCAAATTGCTTATGCCAGGCCGCGACCCCGGCGGGTGTTTGATCACGATTCTGCTCGGCATCGCGGGCGCCTTTGTGGCGGGTTTTCTGGGGCGCGTCATTGGCTGGTACGAACCGGGGCAACCTGCCGGCTTCATCGCCTCCGTTATCGGCGCGATGTTGCTTCTGCTGTTGTATCGACTGATCAGGGGGCGCCGACCATAGCAGCATCGACGCGGCGTCAATCCGCTTCCGCGAGCGAACGCTCGATGCGACCGCCGACGCGTTGCGCGATTGTGCTCGCTTTTGCCGCGCTCTATCTGATCTGGGGCTCCACTTATCTTGGGATTCTCTACGCCATTCAGTCGATCCCACCCTTTTTGATGGCTGGGATTCGGTATCTTTGTGCCGGAACAATCATGTACGTCGTTGCGATGTTGAAAGGGGAACCAGCCCCGCGCTACGCTACTTGGAAAGGCGCATTCATCATTGGCGGATTTCTCCTGCTTGGCGGCAACGGCGCCGTCACCATTTCTGAAAAGTGGGTGCCGACCGGGCTGGCGGCATTGATCGTGGCGACAGTTCCAATCGACATTGCCCTTCTCGGTTGGATTACCGGAACCGCTCCACGACCCAAGCCGTTGGTGTGGCTGGGATTGATCGGTGGATTCGCCGGCATCGGAATTTTGATTGGGCCGGCGTTAACTCTAGCCTCCACCGGATCATCTAAACATCTCGGCTTAGGCATGCTGATTTTATTAATCGGGTCAGTTCTCTGGTCGATTGGTTCTCTTTACTCTCGCCGGGTCAGACATTCTCCCTCGCTGATTTTAGGAGCGGGCCAGCAGATGATCTGCGGGGGAGCATTGCTTTTACTCGCCAGTTTTGCGCTGGGCGAATATCGCGGATTCAGAATTAACCAGGTTACCTGGCTGTCGATTGGTGGATTCGTTTACCTCGTTCTGATCGGTGCGATCATCGGATACACCTCCTATTTTTATCTTCTACGGCATTGCGCCCCGACAAAGGTCGCAACCTATGCCTACGTGAATCCGATCGTGGCCGTGATTCTTGGTACGTTATTCGCCGGCGAGCATCTTACTTCAAGAACAGCCGTTGCGGCACTGCTGATCATCGGATCGGTAGCCATCGTCATCACCGCACAACAACTCAGAGCGAAATCCGTCACCGCAGTTTAAGCCGCATTGACGCAAACCGCTTAGATCATCGCGATCGCCAGTGTAGCTGCCGCTGTCTTCAGCGGCAGATTTCCTTCGTGTCTGCCGCCGATGACGGCGGCAGCTACAACACTTGGCATTGTTGGCTCAACGTCTTTAATATCGCCTGATGGCCGACACGCCGAAGAACGAAACCGTCGAAGTTGTGCTCAAAAACTGGCGCGCCGAAGTAGAGACGGCACAGGTTTATCGTGATTTGGCCGAGCGCGAGCGCGACGAAAAACGCAAGGCGATTCTCATCCGTATGGCTGAAGCGGAGGAACGTCACGCCCTGCGTTGGGAGCAAAAGTTACGCGATATGGGTCAGCCGATCCCAACATTGGCTGATACTTTCTGGACCCGGCTGAAACGCCGATTTACGCGTTCGCTCGGAACCGACATCGCGATTCGCCGAATGGAAGCGGCTGAAGAGAAACACGAGCGCGAATTTTCCGCGCAACGGGAGCGCGCCCTCGCCGGTGAGGAAGATGTCCAGGAATTCCTGCGCACCAGTGCACTCGAGGAAAAGGCGCACGCCCGCGCGCTCAATGTCATGGCTGGCCCGGCGAACCCGAAGGCCGTGCTCGATACGATTCTGAAGCGCGAACGTTGGCACGGCCGCGGCGGCAGCTGGGTGGCAGATGCGATCTATGGCGTAAACGATGGGTTGGGCGCGGTTTTTGGAATCGTTTCTGGTGTTGCCGGTGCAACGAACAATCAACAGCATTATGTTTTAATCTCCGGTCTCGCGGGAATGCTGGCATCGGCTTTGTCGATGGGAGCGGGTGCTTACCTGGCCGTCAAGAGCGAAGGCGAAGTGTACGAAGCCGAAATCGCGCGCGAAAAAGCCGAGGTGGAGGAAAACCCCGAGGAGGAAATCGAAGAGATGTCGCTCTTTTACCAGCTGCAGGGTTTCAGCGCGGAGGAATCGCAAAAAATGGCGGAACGTCTGGCCGAAAATCCCGAGCAACTAGTGCAGGCGATGGCACAAAGCGAACTTGGATTGTCGGAACATCGATTCCCTAATCCGTGGAAATCGGCCGCCTCGGCGTCTCTTTCCACTGCAGTAGGCGCGTTCATCCCCATCCTTCCATTCTTCTTTATGAGCGGACTAGCGGCGGTGATCGTCGCGTTTTTCGTGAGCATCGTGGCGCATTTTGCCGTTGGCGCGGTAAAATCGCTGATCACGATTCGGTCATGGTGGGCATCAGGATTTGAAATGACCTTCGTCGGCATCATCGAAGCGGTCGTGACCTACGGTCTTGGCTTGGCCTTCGGTGCTGCAGCCTAAGTAACAACGGGTGGTTAAAGGGATGCGGGGCGGCGGGACGCACCGGGAGGGTGACCCGCCGCTGATTACACGTCGGAATGCACAATCCTGTTTAGCTCCATAAATCCTCGAAATCCCTTGCCTGAGAACCGGGATTTTTGCGTTAATCGGTCGTTCACCCTCGGCAAGAAATGCGCCTCAGGGTCCGGTTTTCTGTTTGCTTTGCTATCGTTAACGCTCCTCTCATCAGGGTATTCAGCGTCCAACAACTGATGGATCGATGTCGATTTTAGCGGTTGGCTCACGTCGACCGCAGCTCCCACCGGAGCAGCTGTAACGCGCGCGACCGGTGAGTTTGGAATATTTGCAACGGCACACCCACGTGCTCAGGCCTTTGAACCTCGTAATTGGTGCCGCCCTCATCCGGCGTTACGCTCCAAATTTCTGCCATGCATTGCCGGATTTCAAATCCGAGCCATCGACCTACGCACTTCTTGTTACCGGGGCGATGGCTCTGCTGTCTCTTGCCTGCTGTGCCGGGCACAGCGCGAAATCGGCAGAATAACGAGTGTAGGGCCTTTCTGTGAAACGCGTGTAGCAGCGGGCTCTGACCGTCGTAGCCTTTCCAAGCCTCGGCGTTTAAAGCGCGCCGCTATAGTCGAGTGATCGCCGCTAGATGCTTGTCATCCCGGGCGGGCGCAGCGACCGAGGGACCTCCCGCAAGTTCATTCGATCAGCTTGCACAGTACATTTGCACGCGTGTGATCCCTCACCCGAGATTGTTCGCGTTCGGGATGACACGCGTGAATCAAACGCCATTCCGAGGCGGCGAGGTTATTCCGTTCGCAGCGCCATCATCGGACTAATTCGGGTGGCGCGCCGCGCGGGCAACCATGTCGCGAGCAGTGTTGCCGCCGCCAGAATGAGCGGGGCGGCAGAAAATGCAACCGGGTCGAGCGCTCCCACCTGATAAAGCATTCCGCTAAGAACTTTTCCGGTCGCGATTGCAAGCAACAATCCGATGATGATTCCGCCTACAAGCATGAATGAACCTTCGCGCAGAATCATCCATCGCACGGTGTTCGGTCGCGCGCCGAGCGCCATCCGAATCCCGATTTCGCGAGTGCGGCGCGCCACCGAGTAGGCTTTGACGCCGTAAACCCCAACGATCGCCAGGGTCAATGCCAGCGCGCCGAAGACCGTGAACAACGTGGCGCCGGCTCGGACGGTCCAGAGTTGCAGATTAGAATCGACGTGTTGTGGATAGGTTTTTATCGAAAGGACCGGGAGAGTCGGATCGACTTCGCGAACGGTGCGTCGAATCGCATCCACCATTGGAGCGACATTATCTTTTGTCAGCCCGGGGCATTGCAGAAAGAAATAGGCTGAGCTCTGAAAGCCGCGTGCGAACGGCACGTAAATCGATCCTCGCGGCTGGCGCTCGAACAAGGCACCGCGCGTTGAGGGCACAATGCCGATCACCTCGATCGCTTCGCCGGCTTTGATGTTACCCTTGCCACCCTGGCTGATGCCCATGCTGTCGGGACTGTCACCTTTTGCGCGCGGGGCGTTGTCGTCCGCATATTGGATGCGCTGACCCAGTGCGTCGCCGTCAGGCCAAAGTTTTCGCGCCAGAGTTTCGTCAATAACGGCAATGGGCGGCCCTTCGCCTTGCGTCGCTTCGTTCACCGAGAAGCCGCGGCCGCGTAAAACTGGCAAACCAACGGTCGCGAAATAATCAGCGCCCACGCTGTGGAAACGCGTTCGGTAAGCGAGGCCTTCGGCTGCGTTCGAAGGTTTGTCATCCGGCGCCACATGAACGCCGGCGCGCTGAATTGCTTTTCCGAGCGACAACATTCCAAACGGTGCCGTCGCAGAAATACTGACGTGCCGAATCCCGGGCAGACTCGCGAGGCGATCATTTAACACCCGGTAGGTTTGCTCTACTTGCGCCGGCGGGAGGCCCGACAAGCTGGCGTCCACCTCGAGCAGTAAATCCTTTTCGGCATGCAATCCCGTGTCAAACGTCGCCGCTTTGTTGGCGCCGCGAATGAAGAGCGCTGCCGCAGTGAGCAAAGCAAGTGAGAACGCGATTTGGCCGACGACCAGTGGATTGCGCGGCAGGAAACGCCAGCGCCGCCGGACAACGTCTTCGCCGGCGTGTTCCTTCAAATCTTCAATGACCGATGTGCGCGACAGTTTCATTGCCGGTCCGAGCGCGAAACAAACTGTCCCGAGCAGGCAAAATCCGAATGTCATCGCCAGGACAGGCAAACTCGGCCCGCCATTCCATACCACATCGAGGGGCATGAGCCGGCTCAGTGAGTGGGCCAGAAAACCTGAGCACCAAATCCCGAGCATCAATCCGCCAACTCCTCCGAGAAGTGCCAGCAGCAACCCTTCAGTTAGCAATTGTCGCACGATGCGCCATCGACTTCCGCCGAGCGCCAGACGCAGCGCGATTTCTTTTCGCCGCGCCGTTCCCCGCGCCAGCAACATGTTGGCAAGATTCAGACACGCGACCAGCAAGACGATGGCCGCCATTCCCATCAAAAGCGGAGCGATCGCCGCGATGTCGCTATCATCCGGCGGATCGTCGCTGATGGAAAAGCGCGATACTGGCGCCGTGGTAAACGTCTGATCCTTTTGTTCAACTGGAAACGCTGTTTCTAGATTTGCTGCCAGCGTCTTCAGTGCGGCGTCTGCTGTCAGGGCGGTCATTCCAGGCTTAAAGCGTCCGATTACCAGCAAATGGTCGCCAGCGCGGCTCGCCATCGGTTTGCTTTCCTGGCTGGCAAAATTGTTCGCGATTGAGTCGTAGGCGCTGAGCGGCAACCAGACTTCCGGCGAAAGCACCGTCATGGTACCGGTAAAAGTCCGCGGCAGAATCCCGACGATCGTGTAAGAGCGGCCGTTGATCATAATTTGCGATCCCAGAAGTGACGGATCGAGATTATGCCTGGCCCAGTAGGAATAGCTCACGATCGCAACCTGCGCATCGCGTCCCGCTGTTTCTTCTTCGGGAAGGAAGACACGACCGCGCAGGGGCGCTACTCCGAGAACTGCGAAATAATCCGAAGAAACGATATCGGCGAAGACGCGACGAGTATTCCCCTTTTCACCGATTCCCACCATTCCGACGTTGTGCGCGGCCACGCCGGAAAAGACTGAGTTCTGTGCCCGAATATCCAGCCAGGTAGGATAGGAAAACGCGCGGTAACTTTTCGGATTCTTTTTGTCCTGCGAAAAAACCTGGACCAGTTCGTGTGGACGCGCGTAACCCGGCGGCGCAAACAGCATTGCATTAACAAGACTAAAGACGGCGGTGTTTGCACCGATTCCCAGCGCGAGGACGAGAATGGCAGCGATGGCGAAGCCAGGCGCCTTGAGCAACTGACGGCACGCGAATCGAAAATCCTGGATCATAATTTCCAGTGAGATGCGGGTCGCCAGTGTGATGGATTCAGAATTTTACCGGATCCTGTAATCAACATCGATGTCCAACGCCATCGTCGAGTCCAGTCGAGGGATCCCATATCGGTCATTCCGAGCGCAGTCGAGGGATCGCGTTGCGCCTCCGTGAAGGTTTCATCGCGGCATCCCTGGCACGACGCCGATTCAATCCCATATCCGAACGAAAAAATCCCGCTGGCGGGACGCGATTTTCGAACGCCATGTTGAACGCCGGCATCTAAGCCGTGGAATGACAATCGCTTGTAACTCGCATTTGCCTTTGGCACGGCCGTTGCGTATGCCTGCGGCGAACACTGTCGTTCATCTGTTGACTTATGTACTCACAACTCACCACTGTTTTTATTGCGTGCGCTCTGACCGCCTCAGCAGTTCGCGCTCAGAATAAACCACAACTCACCGTTGATGAGATCGTCGCAAAAAATGTTGCCGCCAAAGGCGGAGCTGACGCTTTGCGTGCGCTGCAATCGGTGCGGTTAACCGGCAAATTGCTGGTTAACGAGGGTCAAATCCAGCTTGCTTATGTGGAGACCAAGAAACGCCCTGGAGAAATTCGCGACGAAGTCACTCTGCAAGGCATGACCGCGATTCAGGCTTACGACGGTACACAGGGGTGGAAGATTTCACCCTTCCAGGGCCGCAAGGATCCGGAAAAAATGTCCGCCGACGACACCAAGGCGCTGATGGAAGATGCTGACATCGAAGGTCCGTTAGTCGATTGGAAGGCAAAAGGCAGCACTGTTGAATATCTCGGAACGGAAGACGTCGACGGAACGATGGCGCACAAACTCAAAGTGATCCGCAAAAACGGTGATGTTACCTTCGTGTATCTCGATCCCGATGCGTTTCTGGAGATTCGTAAAATCTCCCAGCGAGTCGAACAAGGCGCGCATGTAGAAGTCGAGACCGACGTGGGTGACTACGAGAAAGTCGCCGGTGTCTATTTGCCGTTTTCCATTGAATCCGGCCCCAAGGGTGCCCCCGATAAACAAAAAATCGTCATCGACAAAGCGGAACCGAATATCCCGGTCGATGACACCATGTTTAAATTTCCAGCCTCTAAGTAATTTATGCGCTTCAAAATTTTGAAAAACGAACTGTCAGTTGCAGGGCAAGCGCGTCGCTTGGCGAATTCGGAAAATTCGCAGCCAGAGCGGTTGCCCTACAGATTATATGGAATTGGCATTGCCAAGCAGATCGACGGAATTCTGGGCCTAATTCTCGTTAGCTCCCTCGCCTTTGCCGCCGATGATGCGCCGTACAACTCCGGAACGATTTCCGGTCTCGGCGCGCGCAATATCGGCTCAGCCACGATGAGTGGCCGGATCTCTGCCATCGCCGGGGTGAAGGAGCCTTCGGGTAAAATTACCCTCTTTGTCGGAGCCGCCAGTGGTGGAGTCTGGAAATCAGACGACAGCGGCACTCGCTATCGTCCAGTCTTTGACGAACAACCAGTCCAATCGATTGGCACTATCGCCATCGATCCGAAAAATTCCAAGAACGTCTGGGTGGGGACGGGCGAATCGTGGACGCGCAACAGCGTCTCGATCGGCGACGGCATTTACAAATCGACCGATGGCGGCGAGACGTGGACCAATGTTGGCTTGCCAAAATCGGAACGCATCGCCCAGATTGTCGTTAGTCCGAAGAACAGCGACACGGTTTTTGCCGCGGTGCCCGGAGCGCTCTGGAGCGACTCGGCCGATCGCGGCCTTTATCGGACCACCGACGGCGGGAAGAATTGGGCGCTCGCGCTGAAGGGCAGTAATCTTTCAACCGGCTGCTCCACCGTTGTCGTCGACCCGAATGATTCGAACGTAATGTTCGCCGGCCTGTGGGATTTTCGTCGCAAGGGTTGGACGTTTCGCTCTGGCGGCGATGGACCAACCGCTGCTTCCGGCAGCGGATTATTTCGCTCGACTGACGGCGGTAATACCTGGAACGAGATTACATCAGAGAACAGCAAAGGTTTTCCGAAAAAGCCGTATGGCCGCATCGCGGTCGCCGTTGCTCCCTCCAATTCAAAGCGGATTTACGCGGCCGTCGAATGTACCGATAGCGCGCTTTTTGTTTCCGACGATGGCGGCGCCACCTGGGACAAGCGCGACAAGAGTCAGTGGATGGTCTGGCGCCCGTTCTATTTCGCGAACCTGATTGTGGACCCGAAAAATGCTGACCGCCTCTTCAAGACGGATGGTTCAATGATCGTGAGCGAAGATGCTGGGAAAAGCTTTGCGACAGTGGGCGGCTTTGGCGGCATGCATGGCGACGTCCATTGCGTCTGGATCGATCCAACCAATCCGCAAACGGTCTTTTCCGGTGATGACGGTGGCATGTGGTATTCCTACAACAGCGGCAGCAAGTGGTGGAAGGGCGATAATCTTCCGGTCTCGCAGTTCTATCACGTCAGCGTCGATGACGCCGATCCCTATCACGTCTACGGCGGATTACAGGATAACAGTTGCTGGGTCGGCGACTCCGAGTATCCCGGCGGCATCACCAATTCGCGCTGGGAAAACGTATGGAATGGCGACGGCTTCTACACCTTTCCTGATCCAGCGGATCCCGATTATATTTATGCCGAATATCAGGGTGGTTATGTTGGTCGGGTAAATCGTCACACTCTCGAAGGTCGCGATATTCAGCCCAAGCCCAACTACAAGGAGAAACTGCGCTGGAACTGGAATACGGCGATGGCGCTGTCGCCTAACGAGAAAGGGACAATTTATATTGGCGCGCAATTCCTGTTCCGCTCGCGTGATCACGGGCAGAGTTGGGAACGCATCTCACCGGATTTAACAACCAACGATCCGGAGAAACAGAAGCAGGAACAGTCCGGCGGCATCACGGTGGATAATTCCGCGGCGGAGATGCACACCACCATCTATTCCATTAGCGAATCGCCCAAGGACAAGAATGTGATCTGGGTCGGAACGGATGACGGCAATCTTCAGCTCACGCGTGATGGCGCGAAAACCTGGAACAACGTCGTGAAAAATGTCCCCGGTCTGCCACCAAACTCGTGGGTGAGCTGGGTGCAGGCGAGTAACTACGATCCCGGCACTGCCTACGCCACCTTCGATCGTCACACATTTGGCGATTTGGAGCCCTACATGTATCGCACGACCGATTTTGGAAAAACGTGGACGCCACTCGTTACTCCGCAGGATGCCAAAGGCGTTCGCGGTTACGCGCACGTAATCAAGGAAGATGTGGTAAAACGTGACCTGCTCTTTTTGGGAACGGAATTTGGTCTCTGGGTCTCAACCGATGGTGGAAAGGCATGGGCGCAGTTCAAGGGCAACCGGTTCCCCGCGGTAGCAGTGCGTGATCTTGCGATCCAGCCCCGCGATAATGATCTAGTTCTGGCCACACATGGGCGCGGAATTTGGATCGTTGACGACATCACACCGTGGCGCGCTCTCACTCCCGAGCTGTTGCCACAGGAAGCAGCTTTTGTTTCAGCGCGCCCCGTGCAACAACGGATCGAAGGCAATGGTGGCTGGGCCAACGGCGACGCGGTATTTATCGGCGATAATCCACCCGACGCCGCTGTCATCACTTACTACCAGAAAGCGCGGCATCTCTTCGGTAAATTGAAGCTCGAAGTGCTGGATTCTTCCGGGCAGGTCGTCGACGAGCTACCCGCCAGTAAACGTCCGGGATTGAATCGGGTGAATTGGAGTATGCGGGCGAAGCCGCCACGGGTCCCGCCGGCGGCGCAGATCGCTTTCCGTGGAATTCGCGGAGCGCGGCTGGTGCCGGGTGTTTACACCGTTCGCCTAACCAAGAATGGGAAAGTGACGGAAACCAAACTGACGGTCGGACTGGATCGGCGTGCTAAATTCAGCGAAGCCGATCGTAAAGCGCAGTTCGATGCCGCGATGAAAGTGCGAGGCTTGTTCGAAGAAGAAAGCGCGCTCATGGATCGCATTCAATTTCTCCGGGGCGAGCTGGCCAAAGCCGGCGGTGCCTTGCCCGAATCGGATCCGTTAAAGAAGAATTTGTCTGAGTTTGACGCGAAGGTTGATGCGGTGCGTAAACAGATTGTGGCGACGAAAGAAGGCGGCGCGATTACCGGTGAGGAACGTCTGCGCGAACACACCGATCAACTTTACGGCGCGATTTTGAGCTACGAAGGCAAACCAGCCGACTATCAGCTCGCCTACATCGACGCACTCCAGCGCGAAGTAACCGACGTCACGAACGAATTCGCCGCCGTGGTCGAGAAGGATTTGCCCGCGCTAAACGAAGCTCTTAAAGCCAACAGCCAGCCCATCATCTCGCCCCCGCCGCAAAAGGTCGCGATCGACGAAGCTGGTCATCAATTTGCTGGCGGCAGTGCATATCGCTCGGGCGATCCCGATGCCGTTGCCACCGAAATCGGCCTGCCCGCGGATTTTCGGATTTTGCATTAATCGCGAATTCCGCACCCGTCCGCAGGGACGATACCGGTCGGTATCGCTCAGTGGGTAGAGTGTGAAATTTCGGCAGTGATTATGCGGATGCTGGGGATCGCCGTGTAGGCCAATGTTGCTGGCGTTGGGCGAGTTGCTATGTCCAGTACCAACTCGTTCTTAAAGAACCCTTGCCAACGAAGACACAAGGCTCCTCGTCACGGACGGCAGATCCGCATAGGCCGAGGCCGGTAACGTCCAACC
>JBKPQI010000141.1:0-19490 GCA_046733975.1 Verrucomicrobiota bacterium | reverse complement strand
TCGCCAAACGGCACAAGGTGGACCTTGCGGTAGAGTTGCGGCTTGCCGTCAGGCGCAAAAAGAAGAGCGGCGTTAAAGACCTGGCTTGGTTTTTCGTCGATCGCCCCAAGAAGCAGGTCAATTTTGTTGGAGGCGGCGATCCGGCTGACGAAATCAAATGTTTCTTCATCTTCAAGGACCGGCGCGGGCAGCGAACTCTCCGGCCAAACCATGAGATCGACGCCGGATAATGACGCGAGCGCTATTCTGCTGAGCCGGTCAAATTTATCGAAGATTGTTTGTTTATAACGGAGATCGAATTTTTCTGCTCGCGGGACGCTTGCCTGGACCAGGGCCACATGCAGTGGATGGGAAACTTGCAGTTTTTGCCCCGCTGTTAGCCCCCAGGTGAAGACGGCCATGAGCCCAATGAGCGTCAGAGTCAGATCAAAGTGCGGTCGCATCGTGCGGGAACGTGTCTCCTCCCAAATTCGGCGGATAGAAACGGTCACAATGACGTTACAAAACGCGACGAGGAAGGTGACGCCGGCGACTCCGGTAAATTCGGCGATCTGAATTAATGGCCAAGTGCCATGCAGGGCGACGCCAAGACCGTTCCAGCCGAACCCGCTTATGAACCAACCGCGAATCCATTCCAAGCCAACCCATGCCGCCGCGAGACACGACGCGAGAAAAAGATTGTGACCTGAGCTAAGCCATCGTGAACCAAGCGGCGACGTTTCCGGCCTCGCGCGCTCTAGCATTTCGCTCCACTTGTCGCGGGCGATGATTTGACGAATCCGCGGTCGCATCAGCCCGCAGAACCAGGCCCACACCGCAAAATAGAGAGCGAGATAGAACTGAAGGACGAACCAACCCAGAGCCGAGACGGTTGTTATCCAAGAAAAAGAGATCCAAAAGAAGGCCAGCCCGGCAGCATAGCCGAGCATGAGATCGCGCAGCCACGGGCGTCTGGATGTTTCGCCGGAAAACAAAACCGTCGCGCACAGAGGGGAGAGCGCGAGCCACGCCGCCCAGGTTTGGTCGAATGGAGGAAAAGCGGCAGCCGCAAGGAGACCGCTGCCGAGCGCTGCCAGCCACGGCCAAAGCCGCAGCAATTGCTTTCTCACCTCAACCGCGACGGCGTCGCCGCTGCCTTTCTTCGTCGCGCTTGCGGTGAGGGTGCATCGCATCCTTCAGGTCGTGCGCGTACGACGGGTTCACGCGGAAAGAGGCGCGCTCAACGTCTTCCAAAGTGCGAATATTCACCTTGGTGGCTAGGAGGTATCCCATCGCCAGCAAGCCTTCGAGAGTATCGAGAAATTCGCCGGCCTCGACCTCGTCAATCCGGTCGAGCAAAAATTTTCCTCCCATGGCACTGCCGGTAAGACCAATCGCTTTCACAATCGTGATCTCACCGCCGCTCAAATGTATTTCGTGTCCCACACCGGAATCCTTGGCGTGAATCGGAGAGAATATCAACAGAATTGGAGTAGTGGAGTGATGGCGTACTGAGTTTTAGCGCGAAGATTCCATTACTCCAGCACTCCATCACTCTCTGGTTTCGCTCACTCGGCGGTCCGCGTCCTCCCGCAGCCACTTCCACAGCGCCGCCAGCCGGTGATCGATTTCGATGCGGGCGCGCTCGAGTTCCGCGCGCGACAACTTCCCATTGGTCGGCAATCTCGCGCCAAAAAGATAGTATTTGATTTTAGGTTCCGTCCCCGATCCTCGCACCGCGATACGCGTTTTGTCCGCTAGCTCGAAAATCATCATCTTCTCTTTCGGAATCTCGTCGCCCTCGACATCGCGAATCGTCTCCTTCTCGAAATTGCGGATGTGCGTGACCGCGCTGTCCAGCATTTGGTCCGGCGGGTTTTCATCGTAGGAAATGAGCAATCGTCGGATTTTCTCCGCGCCATCGGCACCTTCGAAATAAATCGAATAATTCTTCTCCTCAAAGTAGCCAAACTCGCGGAAAATTTCATCGAGCAAGCCGTCCAGAGTCAGTCCCTGAGATTTGGCGTAAGCTGCAACTTCGCAAAACATGATCACGGCAGCGTTTCCATCCTTGTCGTGCACGAAATCGGCGCCGCTATAACCATAACTCTCTTCACTGCCGAAAATGTAGAAAGATGATTTCTGCAGGCGCAGCCGCCGCGTTTCATCCTCCGGCAGTTCCCGGTAATTCGGGACGGCGGTCTCCTCCTCGTATTTGTTCAGCTTCGCGCCGTTATATTTGAAACCGGTGAGCGTATCGATGCAGCGCAAGCCGAATTTCTCCGCGATCGCGTTCTGCAGATTGCTGGTGACGAAAGTTTTGATGATGACGCCGCGATGCGCGTTTTCCTTGTTCAAAATTCCGAGATCAAAAAACGTCCGGGCCCGGTACCATGCCAGGACCGAACCAATTTGATTCCCGCTTAGCAATTTCATTTCGCCGGATGCCGTGCGGACCGCCACTCCGAGCCGATCGCAATCCGGATCGGTCGCGGCCACGACGTCGGCTTTTTCTTTTTGCGCGAGCGCGACTGCCCTAGTGAGCGCCTCCGCATTTTCTGGATTCGGTGATTTCACCGTGGGAAACCGGCCATCTATTTTGTCCTGCTCTGGAACGACCAAAAAATTCACGCCCAGTTTCTGCAGCATTGGCTTGACGATAATGCTGCCCGTTCCGTGAATCGGAGTGTAAACGATTTTCAAATCGCGCGCTTTAGCGATCACGCTGCGATCGAGAAGCAGCGTCTCGAGTCGTTCCATGTAAGCGCGATCGATTTCGTCACCCACAGTGATGATTTGGCCGCGCTGGTTTGCTTCGGACTTCCCCGCCGAACGGGAAAGGCCGCTGTTCACTTCGGCGATGATCCCGCTGGCATGCGGTTCGACGACTTGCGCACCGTCATTGAAATAAACCTTGTAGCCGTTGTCGTGCGGCGGGTTGTGGCTGGCAGTAATAACAATGCCTGCGTCAGCCTTCAAATGCCGAACAGTAAAGGAAAGCTCCGGAGTGGAACGCGGGCCGTCAAACATGATTGCGTCACAGCCGAGGCTGGCCGCGGTCTCGGCAGCGAGCTGGGCAAATTCCTTCGAGAAGTACCGGGTATCATGCGCGATGGCAATCTTTGAGCGGCCGGCGCTGGCCTGTTGGGCACGCCATTTTTGAATGTAGATGACCAGCCCACGGGTGGCGCGCGCGACATTGAAATAATTCATCGCATTGGTGCCAACACACGGAAACTCGGGCCGGCCGAGGTCGTTCGGCGTCCCGCGCTCTGCTTTAGTTAAAACCTTCCCGATGGTGCGCCCTCGCAAGCCTCCGGTGCCGAAGGCGAGTGTTTTGTAGAAACGATCGTTCAGTTCCTCCCACTCATTTGCATCGACCAATTCGCCAATGACCCGAGCGGCGAATTCACTTTCTTCGGCGGCCAGAGTCTGGCGGATGTTTTCAGCGGCATCGGCTCGCAGCTTTCCATCGGAGAGCTCTTGATTGATCCGTTCGGCAAGACTGGACATCGTGTTCGCTATCATTTCGATGCGGAATCTCTTTGCAAGCGTGTGTTGCGATCGTTCTTGCCGCAAGCGCTGTAGAGTGCGCTGTCGGCAGCGCATGAACTGTTCGAATCTCCGCTGAGACAGCGGACAGTACAGAGTCAGGAATCCGCTGAGGACAGCGGACATACTACAGCGTCGGCACTGGCGCTAATTTTTCGCGACCGGTTCAATCGGCACTGAGCGATGAGCTGGCAGGCCCTGCACGGTGGGAATGAAATGATTAGCGTGACTAATGATCTCCGATCACGCCTTGTTCTTTCAATAACCGGCCGCGCCATTCGTAACGAAGCTGTCGTCCTGTGGTATGTGGCTCCGCAAGGGTCGCCCGCCGCTACTGTTTCTTCGATTGCAAGACGTTCGGCAGTCACAGCTGAGAATTCTGGCTCGGCTTGATCACACAAACTGAGATAGATCTCGTCGCGCGCGTGTCATCCTGAGCGCAGCGAGGGATCTCGCAGCCGGTCAAATTTCCACCGAAAAAGAAGGCGTGTCATCGAATGAGATATCCTTCCCCGTCTGGACGCGGCTCGGATGACATCGCGCGGAACGCGTCCCGCCGTTTCAGCACCAACTATGATTCGAACACAAATTCGATTGCTTGCGTGAAAGTTCCGGGCTTAGTCGTGCTTCGCTGCGATGAACATTCACGAATATCAGGCCAAGGAATTACTGCAGAAGTTCGGAGTGGCGACAACGGCCGGGAAAGTTGCTTCGTCGCCCGCTGAAGCTGAGCAGATCGCACGCGAGCTCGCGCCGTCAGAAATCGTGGTGAAAGCGCAGGTTCATGCCGGCGGACGAGGGAAAGGGACGTTTGCGAATGGATTCAAAGGAGGAGTGCATCTTTGCAAGACGCCGGAAGAAGCGGGCGAGATCGCGAGCAAAATGCTGGGGCAAACGCTGGTCACACATCAAACCGGTCCGGCCGGGCGTGTTGTCAACAAGGTGCTGGTGGCCGAGGCAGCGCAAATCGCGCGCGAAATCTATTTTGCCATTCTCCGCGACCGCCCGACGGCGGCGCCATTAATTGTGGCGAGCACCGAAGGCGGTGTTGAAATCGAACGTGTGGCCGCGAAATCGCCTGAGAAAATTATTCGCGAATCAATTCACCCGTTGGCCGGCTTGCAACCGTTTCAGTCACGCAAGGTGGCGAAGGAGCTCAAGTTCGAGTCGTCGCAACTGAAGGCGACGTCGAAATTGTTCGATGGTTTGTTTCGCGCTTTCATCGGTCTCGATTGCGCGCTCGTCGAAGTGAATCCCCTCGTTGTTACTCCTAAGGGTGAGGTCCTGGCGCTGGACGCCAAGTTTGATTTCGATGACAACGCCTTGTTTCGGCATCCGGAAATCGCAGCCATGCGCGATCCCACCGAGGAAGATCCGCGCGAAGTTGAAGCCTCGAAGCACGAACTTAATTACATCGGGTTGGACGGAAATATTGCCTGCCTGGTGAACGGGGCGGGCCTCGCCATGGCGACAATGGACATTATCAAATTTTACGGTGGCAATCCTGCCAACTTTCTCGATGTCGGTGGCAGCGCCACCGAAGAGCAGGTTACCGAGGCGTTCAAAATTCTAATCGCGGACAAGAAGGTGCAGGCAATTCTGGTAAACATCTTTGGGGGAATCATGAAATGCGACGTCATCGCACAGGGAATCATCAACGCCGCAAAAACTGTGCATCTCTCCGTCCCACTAGTGGTGCGATTGGAAGGAACAAATGTCGAAAAAGGAAAACAATTACTCAAAGAAAGCGGCGTCGCGGTGATCACTGCCGATGATTTGGCAGACGCGGCACAGAAAGCGGTGAAAGCAGCGAAAACATCCTAAGGTCCTATGACATTCTGCGCGCGTCATCCCAAGTCGCGAAGACGAGGGGGGGTCTCTCATATACACATTCGGCGCTCGAACACCGTTTGTGTGACGCTAGCACATAAGGCGAGGTCCCTTGTTAGCCGCCGCGACCTCAGGATGACAACAACATCGTTATGAAAATCACTCGTCTTGCTTTCGTCGGCACACCGGTCAGGGACATGAAACGTGCACGCGCATTTTACGAAGACACTCTCGGGCTCAAAGTTTCGGAGGAAATGATGGGCGGAAACTGGGTGGAGTATTCTCTTGGCAACAATACCCTCGCCATCGCCAGTGTTGGTCCGGAGTGGCTCCCCTCCGACCAAGGCACTGGAGCCGCATTGGAAGTGGAGAATTTCGACGACGCGATCAAATGGTTGAAAGATCGGAATGTGACGTTTTCCACCGAAGCCTTTGAAAGCCCGTGCTGTCGCATGGCGATCATCATGGACCCGGATGGAAACCAGATCGTCATTCACAAACTGAAACCGGAAAACGAAAAAGAGACATGTCTATGATTAAAGAAGTAGCCTTTGTTGCCATTGCCGTTGCCGACCCGGAACGCGCGCGCAAATATTATCAGGAAGTCCTCGAGCTAAAGCCGACTTCCACCCAGATGGGTGGAGCATGGGTCGAATACGACATCGGTCCGACTACTATCGGCGTGGGTTGCCATCCGGCGTGGCAGCCGTCCCGTGACGGCACGACCGTTGCCTTCGAAGTGGACGACATCGACGCCACCATTGACACATTAGAATCGCGCGGTGTCACCTTCGATATTCCGAAAAGCGAGACGCCGGTTTGCTGGATGGCGCAGTTCCGCGATCCAGACGGAAACAAGCTGGTGATTCACAAACGAAAAACAAAATCCTAATCTCTCATCGTTGACTTCCGATGTATGTCCGTATTGGTCGATAAAAATACTCGTTTGCTGGTGCAGGGGATTACCGGCAGCGCCGGCGCCTTTCATACACGGCAATGCATGGAGTATGGAACGAATGTCGTAGCCGGCGTCACACCGGGAAAAGGTGGGCAGAAGTTCGACGAGAAGGTTCCCGTGTTCGACACCGTCGCGGAAGCGCGTCGGGCGACTGAATGCAATGTCTCGATGATCTTCGTGCCGGCGCCGGCCGCGGCCGATTCCATTCTCGAAGCGGTCGACGCCGGCGTCGACCTGGTGGTGTGCATCACGGAAGGAATTCCGGTGCTGGACATGATGCGGGTCAGAGCACAAATGGCCGGAAAGAAATCGCGTCTTATTGGTCCGAATTGTCCGGGAATCATCACTCCTGGAGCGGCCAAAATCGGGATCATGCCGGGTTATATTCACAAACCCGGAACCGTTGGCGTCATTTCGCGTTCCGGCACGTTGACTTACGAAGCGGTCTGGCAACTAACGAGTCGTGGACATGGACAATCGACCTGCATTGGAATTGGCGGCGATCCGATTAACGGCATGTCGCATCTCGACGCGGTCAGACTTTTCAACGATGACCGGGGGACCGACGCCATGATTTTGATTGGCGAGATCGGAGGAACGGCTGAGGAAGAAGCGGCTGCCTGGATTCAGTCCAATTGCCGGAAACCCGTGGCCGCTTTCATCGCCGGCGTGACCGCGCCTCCCGGACGCCGAATGGGACATGCCGGCGCCATTGTCTCCGGCGGCAAAGGCACAGCCGCAGGAAAAATCGAAGCGCTCAAGGCTGCCGGCATCGCCGTCGCCGAAACACCCGCAACAATGGCGGATACGCTCATTGCGCGAATGAAGCGCTGAGCTACTTTCGCTGAAATGCCCGAATCGCAAAAAGCAGAAGCTGGCTCGAAGGCCGCCAATGTTTCCCGTGGTCTTGAAGGTATCATCGCTAACACGACGCGATTGAGCGACGTCGTCGGCGATAAAGGCCAGCTGAATTATTCCGGCTACAACATCGACGATCTGGCGGGGAAAGTGAGCTACAAGGAAGTCGTCTATTTGTTGTGGAAGGGAAAACTGCCGAACCGGCGCGAACTCGATGAATTCGTGCATTTGCTCCGGGCCGAGCGGCAGTTGCCGGAGCCAGTAATTGACTTCATCAAGTCGGCCCCGAAAGATGCCGACCCGATGGACGTGATGCGCACCGCCATCTCGATGCTGGGACTGTACGATCCCGATATCCACAAAGAGGCGACACGGGAAATGAACGAGCGCCGCGCCCGGAGTATCACCGCTAAAATCGGGGTAATCGCCGCTTATTTTCATCGCGCGCGGCAGGGCAAATCCTTGCCGCCGGTGCGGGACGACCTGACCGAGGCCGAGCATTTTCTTTATCTGATCTTTGGCGAGCCGCAGCCCAGGGAGGCGAGCGACGCACTAGACGTCGCGTTTGTTTTGCACGCTGATCACGGCATGAACGCCTCGACTTTTAGCGCGCGCGTGACGATCTCCACTCTGAGCGACTTCTACTCAGCGATCACTTCGGCCATTGGCACCTTGAAGGGGCCATTACATGGCGGCGCAAACGAAGGCGTCATCCACATGCTTCAGGAAATTGGCGACGAGAAAAATGTAGATGTCTACATTGAAAAGCAGCTCGCGCAGAAAAAGAAGATCATGGGGATCGGGCATCGCGTTTACAAAACGCTCGACCCGCGCGCGCCGCATCTGCGGGCGATGGCGAAAAAGCTGAGCGAAAAAATTGGCGAACCGAAATGGATCCGGATGTCGGAGCGAATCGCGGAATTGATGAAGGAAAAGAAAAGCCTGAATGCGAATGTCGATTTCTATTCCGCCACTGTCTATTACTCGTTAGGTATCCCGACCGATCTTTTCACACCGGTTTTTGCCATCGCCCGCTGCTCCGGCTGGTGCGCCCAGGTGCTCGAGCAATTGGAAGACAATCGTCTCTACCGTCCGCTAAGTCAGTACATCGGCGAACCTGCTGGGAAGAAGGTCGTGCCAATCGACGAGCGCGAGTAGGCCTCAAGAAACATGGTTCTGCCGCCGATGAGGACGGCAGCTACAGCATCGCGCTGACGCTCGCATTACGATGTTATCGGGATCCGTTCTGCAAGCTTAAAGGTAACGCCGCGGGATCCCCCGACTTCGCTCGGGATGACGGTTGGCTCAGGTCAGTTAACTTCGCCGCACGGCAAGTTTGCTGCCTTCCAATCCATCGCCATGCGGATCCGCGAACGGCCACTGGGGTGATCGAAAAAGATGAATTCCTCGATCGGGCTCGGATCCAACTTGCGATATTTTCCCAGCTTTAGCGCAACCATCGCTGCGGCATCGGGCTCCCGTGCTGCGTTGATGGCAAAAGCATCTGCTTCCCGCTCAATGTTACGACCAATAGTGTTCGAGATCGGCGTCAGCACAAATCCGTAAGTCGCAAAAATCAACACCAGCAAGGGGAACCCGGCCGGATCAGCAATGCCGTTCACGCCCCAGGTGGGTCCGTGTCTCCCGATTACGCGATTGAACATGATCGCAGCCAGACCGAAGCCGATGAAAATGAAGATGGCGAGAAATGCCGTTCCCTTGGTGCCGTGATTCAAAACATAATGACCCATTTCGTGCGCCATGACTTCGCGAATCTCTGGCAGGGTGCATTCATTCAAAAGATTGTCGTTCAGAGCGATGCGAGTCGTGCCCGCAAGCCCCGAAACGTTCGCGCTCACTCGTTTGGTTTGGCGTGACTGATCGACTACGAAAACTTGCGTGACCGGAATCTGGTTCGCGCGCGCGAGATCCAGGATCGGGTTACGGATTTTTGGATCCGTCAGCGGCGTGTATTTATTGAAGATCGGCTCAATCAAAACCGGAGCGGCGATGTTTCCGATTGTGACCAGAATGATTCCGGAGATCGCGCCCCAGATCCACCAGGTGCGTCCGGTCGCCTGGAAAATGCGGTAGAGAATCATGAGAGAAATAGCCAGGGCGACAATACCAACCTCGAGGGCATTGAGGGATTCACTAAACCACGCCCAAAAGGTTTGGTTGGACATTCCATACTGATGCTCCCGCACGAAACCTTCGTAGCAATTCAGCGGAAAACTCAAGATCCCGGTGGTCAGAGTGAAGCCTATGGCGTAAATTCCAGCCTGAACTGGCCTAAATCTCGTTAGGCTGGCAGCGAGATCGCGAATTCGAGCGGAGAGTCCGGTACTGAGGAGGAGCAGACAGATCGCAGCGGTAAGCAGAAAATTCCAGAGAGTCAGCCAATAGCCACCTTCGAAGTATGCGTCTGATCGCGTTTTCTGATCGGCTGGAACGGTATCAAGCCAGGCGCGCGTCGCTGCCGCCGGATCGGTGACGCGGGTGGGAGTCGCCGCTGGCGCGGGTGAAGAAACGGGCCGCTCCTGGGCCAACAGATTAGTCAGGGCACAGCCGAGAAACACCGCAAGTGCGGCGAGGCGAAGAATCATTGCGAAATGTTATGCGATCTGCGCCGCGCTGCGAATGCCGTTTCTCACAAACATGCCAAACTGGAAGCGAATCACCGCGTGTCCGCGATTTGGCGTGTGTATACCAAAGGTATCGTTCAGGGGAGCGCGCGGCGCTCCCCTTTTAGAAGACCGTTGTCGAAATTCCCAGTATCTCCGCCCACAACTTTTCAATCGACCATTCCCATTATTTGGCTTTTCTTGAGCTATGAAGCTGGCGCTGCTTTTGACCTGCCTGTTTGCTTTCAGCGTCTTTGCGCAAAATGTGGAGCCGAGTCTTTGTGGGCCGTATCCAAAAAACTATAAGGAAATTGTGTGGAACTGGCTGCAGGGCACGCTGCTTGATGCCGACAGCGCAAAAATTGAATGGCAAGGCGATCCCAAGCCAGCAGACCTGGGGAAAAATGGTGAGCATGTTTATGGATGGCTGGTCGAATTTCGAGTGAACTCGCGCAATCGCTTTGGCCAGTACACCGGCAAGCAATCTCATGGGGCTTTGATCCGCGACGATCAGGTGATAAAGGGAATGGGATTCGGTTACGGGCATTAAACAATGAACAGGCAAGATGCCCGTTCGCCCCGCAGGTCCGAGCCGGACTGGTGCTAGATGGCCGCGCCCCAGGCCAGCAAAGAAAGCTTGGCAAGCAGTGAAAGGGCATTTCATAATGCCGTTTCAAATTGGTTGTGGCACTCTGTCGCCATCGTATGTGCACTCGGCCGCCCCGACAGAGCGGGGCGACTACAACCGCCGAATCTAAAAAATGATCAAATACTCGTTAGAAACAAAACGCGCCGGCGATTGGTCGAACCAGCCGCATAGGGCAGGCGAGCGCGGCCAGGCGCTGGTCTTTATTATTATTGTTATCGCCGTCCTTGCAGGCGGATGGTTTTTCCTCAACAGCATGCGCAACGATGCCAAAGTCGAAGGCGATCGTTTCGCTCATGAATTCATCGACAAGACCGCTTTCCAGCACGATGTGAAATGGCTCCATAGCAAGGTCGCTTCGGATCGCCGGCTTCAGGTACCGCCGGCGATGGATGATCAATTCATCTATTACCTGAGCCAGTTCGGAGTGCCCGACCGCAATTACAGCCTCGAAGGCAAACTGGAGTTCGACAGTTACTTCGTTTCACCGCACGGCACCTATAAAACCATCCTCACTTATCCCAATCAACATGCGACGGTGAACTTCACCATTGCGCGGCCGAGCGGGATCTGGTTGGTAATGGATTTTGGCGTGACGTACGAAAAGCCGCCGCAGTAGTTCGTCATCCCGAGCGTAAGTCGAGGGATCCCGTTGCGAAAGCTTTAAGGTAACATTACGGGATTCTGCGACTCCGCTTCGCTTCGCTCAGAATGACGAAAAATGAGATCGCTCAACTGGGGCCTCGATCACGAACTAGCCCAACAATCTTTCCAGCTCATCTACGCATAGCTGCGACCATGTCTCCAGGTTGTCCCGACGTTTGAGCAGTTCGTCGCGGGAGAGAAAGTCCAGATTTGTGATCATGGCCTCGCGCTTTTCCACCTTCGGTTCGTCCAGCTTAAAAACATGGACCACGCCGAGGTGAACACTGCCGACCTCCGTACTGTCGTCGTTCAAAAGCGCTACAATCCGATCGTCAAAAGTCGTTTCGATTCGAATCTCTTCGTTTACTTCCCTTTGGACCCCTGCTCGATAGGCTTCCTCGTCCCAGGCGAACAATGATTCATCCGTGTCGTTCATGTGCCCGCCGATCCCGATGGACCCCTTTGCGACCAATCGTTGCTCGCCCGCTTTTTTGCCGCGCACGTAATAAAGCACGCGATTGCCATGGGCCACAATCACGTACGGAATAATTTGTTTGTGCGTGGGATCATGCTCCGCCGCGGCTCGCGACAAAAAGAAATTGTTTCCGCGGGATAGAAGCGCGGCAAGATAACGTTCCGGCTCGAAAATTAAGCCTTGAAACGCGCCCAGCTCGTCGAACAAGCTGCGTTTCACTACCAGAATGTTTTCCGTCGGAACAATCATCGTCACCGTTGGTCATTCGAGCGAAGTCCCGCGATGTGACCTTCCAGGATTCCCAACGGGGTGTGTCGGTCCGAGCCCGACTGGCAAATTTCGCTCGACATGACGGGTCAGAACGAATACGTGAACCCGAGCTGCGGCCCAAAAAGATTCAGGCTGGGATTCGGATCGGTTTGTCCGCCATTGGAAAGATGCTGGTAAAGCACTCCAACTTGCCCGCTAAAATGGTCGCTGAACTGATAAGATAACCCGGCAGCACTTAGAACATTGAACGTGAAATCCTGTCCCTGCCCGCCGAATCGTTCAGGCTGACTATCAATCCAACCGAGCCCGAGGCCGCCTGAAAAATATGGAACAATTCGGCTGCCCGGTCGAACGAAGTTATAACGCAGCCCTACGTTCATTCCGAAATAATGATTCTCGATTCCCCGGATGATCGGCTCGGCTACTAAACTCAGATACACCTGATTGTAGCCTCGGAAGAATCCAGTGCGATCGAGGTAATTACCCCAGCGAACGCGAGCGGTTAGAAAATTCGCGCTGATCTGATAATTCGCTGGCGGATTAATCGCGCCAAACAAGTAGGCGTTCTCAACCGCAAAATCGAAACGGGGAGGTTCTTCGGAAACGGCGGAATGCATAATGCCGCCCTCCGTCCCGGCGAAGGCGGCCTGCGCAACCGCCAGCAATAGTAACGAAATTGTGCACGACCGTCGTCTCATGAGCCGTTCACGATAAAAGGAACGATATTGTTTGCAATCAATGCGCACTGTAGCGGTCTCGGCTGCGGCATTTCCGTGAGGCGAGAGAAACAATCGCGGAGATAGGAATGACAATGAATAGTTAGAGATGGAAAGCGTGGCCTCCCGCACTTCGTCGCTCGCGTTGCAGCCCCCGACTCCGCTAGGAGTGACAAAAAAGAACTGCGGGTTACATCCAATCAGCAAAGTCGCGCGGCAATGCGCTCGACCA
Source organism: Verrucomicrobiota bacterium (assembly GCA_046733975.1). GTDB lineage: Bacteria > Verrucomicrobiota > Verrucomicrobiia > Chthoniobacterales > UBA10450 > AV69. The sequence goes on along the minus strand of JBKPQI010000141.1, from coordinate 6,705 downwards.
ATCGCGCCGGTCATCGATCCGCAAACGCGACGCGTGCAAAGCGTGTCTCTCAAGCAACAACTTGTTTGCGAGGTCTTCGGTCCAGCCGGTTTCGATAAACTCCAGATACGAATTTTCATCCGGGCCGTAGATCTTGTCGCCGACGACCGGGTGTCCAAGCGACTCCAGATGCACGCGAATTTGATGTGTGCGTCCAGTCAAGGGGCACATCTTGACCAAAGAAAAGCACTCGCCGTTGGTCGTTTGTTTCCGAAATCGTTGCAGCACGTGAAGTTCAGTCACGGCATTTGCACCACGCGGATGAATTGTTTGTTTCAGATAGATCTTCGACTGTTCGACCTGGCCCTGGCGAATGATCGGCGCATCCACCGTTTTGTTTTCCCAATCGGGCCAGCCCCAGACAATGGCGTGGTACTCTTTCCTTATCGAACGCGCCTGCATGCAAAAGCCGAACTCGCGCGCCGTCGCCGCCGTCTTTGCAACGAGAATGACGCCGCTCGTCTCCCGGTCGAGCCGGTTAACGATGGAAACCTGCCCACCGCCCGCGATTTCGAACGCAAGCAACTGGCGCAATTCCGTCCATAATGTCGCGGAGCCGTCCGGCTTCGAGGGATGCACGAGCAAAAGCGGCGGCTTGTCGACCACAATGTACTCGTCGGTCTCATCGATAATTTTGAAGTCGCGCCGCGCGTGCAACTGGGACCTGGTTAAAACAACCGCGCTCATGCTGGGCCGAACAGTAGCACAGGCATCACGGGCGGTGGAGACAACTGCCATCGTGCCCGTTAAAAGTTTGGGGCACGACAGGGCGTGCCCTCCGGCGCGACTTGCAATTGGAGTCCCATTGACTGGGAGCGGCGTCGCCAAGTCGCCAATGTTTGGTGTCGCTCAGAAGGGCGACTTGGGAGGCGCCCCTCCCGGTCAAAAAGACAGCTTTTCTGGTGGGTAGTACTACCGTCGCATTTAGCGCCTTGACCTGGTTGGCGAACGCGGGTTACCTAGCGGCTCAATCATTCCGCAGACCGTGGAACTTAAAGACATTAAAGCCATTATTGATTTGATGCGGAAAAACGATCTTTCCGTATTCGAGATGGAGAAGGACGGCTTTCGGTTGAAGTTGCAAAAAGGAATCGGAGAGCACCCAATTTCGACGCCACCAGCTCAAAGTGCGCCGGTCGTGCAAAACGGACCGCCAAATGCCGCCGCGGCGGCGCCCGCTCCGGTCCAAACGCCGGCGGAAACATCGCATTTGCGCGATATCGTGTCTCCAATGGTCGGGACATTCTACCGCTCCGCCTCACCGGAGTCGCCTCCGTTTGTTGAGCTCGGCAAAGAGGTGACCGAGGAAACAGTGGTCTGCATCATCGAAGCGATGAAAGTGATGAATGAAATCAAGGCCGAGACGCACGGGGTGATTGCGGAGATCGTGGCCGAGAACGGCAAGCCGGTGCAATTTGGCCAGGTGTTATATCGCGTGCGGTAATGCTGCTCCCTGGTCGTAGGGTAGGCGCATCGCCTGCCTCGGATCCTACAATCGGCAGGCGGGAGCGTTCATAATTGATGTTTGAAAAAGTTTTAATCGCGAACCGTGGCGAGATTGCTTTGCGTGTCATTCGCGCTTGTCGGGAATTAGGCATCCGCACTCTGGCCATTTACTCCGAAGCCGACGTCGATTCGCTCCACGTGCAGTTGGCGGATGAGGCCATCTGTATTGGTGCGCCGCCGAGCTCGGAAAGTTATCTCAAAATCGATCGCATCATGAGCGCTGCCGAAGTAGGGGATGTGGATGCGATTCATCCCGGTTACGGATTTCTGGCGGAGAACGCGCATTTCGCGGAGGTGTGCGAAAGCTGCAACATCAATTTCATTGGCCCGCCAGCCAGTGCCATGCGCAAAATGGGCGATAAAAATTCCGCCCGACAGTTCGCGCGCAAAGCCGGCGTGCCGATTACGCCGGGAAGCGACGGCATCGTAGTCGACGAACACGACGCGTTGAAGGTCGCGAAAAAAATCGGTTACCCGGTGATGATCAAAGCCGTTGCCGGGGGCGGTGGGCGCGGAATGCGAGTGGCCCACAACGATGCATCATTTGTGCCGGCGTTCCACGCTGCGCGCACGGAAGCAGAGAATGCTTTCGGCAACCCCGATGTTTATATCGAGAAGCTGATCGTCAATCCGCACCACATCGAATTTCAAATCGTGGCGGATAAGCACGGTCATATCGTGCATTTGGGTGACCGCGATTGCTCGATTCAGCGCCGCAACCAAAAAGTGATCGAGGAGTGTCCTTCGCCGCTCATGACGGATAGTCTGAGAAAAAAAATGGGGCACGCCTGCGTCAAGCTGGCCAATGCGGTCGGGTATCAGAATGCGGGGACGATGGAATTCCTGGTCGATAATGCTGGTCGCTTCTACTTCATGGAAATGAACACGCGCATTCAGGTGGAACACACCATCACCGAGGAGGTTTACGGTTGCGACCTGGTGAAGGAACAGATTCGCATTGCTGCCGGCGAGCGGCTTTCCAAGCACGTTGCGCATGCCACGCCGCGATTGCATGCAATTCAATGCCGGATCAACGCCGAGGATCCGGCGAAAAATTTCCAACCCTCAGCCGGCCGGATTGCATTCTATTATGCCCCCGGTGGCCGCGGTATTCGGGTGGATTCCCACGCCTACACTGGTTACGTCGTTCCGCCCTACTACGACTCGTTAATTGCAAAACTGATCGCAGTGGGAGCGTCGCGAGGCTCGGCCATCGATCGCATGCGGCGTGCGCTGGACGAATATTACATCACCGGGATCAAAACTACGGTGGGGTTTCACGGTGCCATTATGCGGAGCATGGAATTTCGCGAAGGAAAATACGATACCGGATTTGTGGAACGGTTGATGAACTCGGACAAGTTCGAATTGATTACCACGCCTGGCCGGTTACACGAATAAGGTGCGGCCCGACGCGCTTCTCTACGCCATCATCGATCTCGGCTACGTTTCCTCGGACGATGCGCCTCGCATTTCGAAAGAATTGATCGCCGGCGGAATCGACATCGTGCAGTTGCGGGGCAAGCGTCAGAGTATCGATGCATTGAGCCCACTTGCGAAAAAGCTCCTGGCCATCACTGGAGCGGCAAACATTCCGCTGATCGCAAACGATCACGCTCAGATCGCACGGCGTGTCAATTTGCAGGGCGTGCACGTGGGCCAGGACGACGATTCGATTGAAAGCGTTCGCAGGACGGTGGGGCGCCCGATCATTGTCGGCAAATCGACTCACAGTGTCGAACAAGCTGTCGCCGCTCAGCGCGAAGGCGCCGATTACATTGGCTTCGGTCCGATTTTTTCCACGCCAACCAAGCCCGATTATCCGCCGGTCGGCCTTTCGCAGATCCGCGAAGTTCATGAGCGCGTTTCCATTCCCGTTTTTTGTATCGGCGGAATCAAATTGGAGAATCTCGGCCAAGTAATCGCGGCCGGAGCCGAGCGGGTCGTGATTGTTTCCGGTCTGTTGCACGCGGACGACGTCGCTGGCTATGCGCGTGAAGCAAGATGCTTGCTTGTCGCAAATCGGCACTCCGCAATCGGCCATCACCAATAGAAATGTCTCTTCTCGTTGTTGGTTCCATTGCGCTCGATACCGTCAAAACGCCGGTTGAGGAACACGCCGATCTGCTCGGCGGGTCCGCATCTTACGCTGCTCTCGGCGCGAGCTTCTTTACCCCGGTAAGTCTGGTCGGAGTAGTGGGAGATGATTTTCCGCAAAGCGAGTTCGAGTTTTGGAAGTCACATCGGATTGATGCCACCGGCGTGCAACGCGCCAATGGCAAAACGTTTCGCTGGTCCGGCGAATATTCCTGGGATCTGAACACGCGTGAGACCCGCTCGGTTGCGCTGAATGTGTTCGAAACCTTTTCGCCAGCCTTGCCGCCGAGTTATCGCGCTACCCCATTTGTTTTGCTGGCAAACATCGCGCCCAAACTGCAGTCCCACGTTCTCGATCAGATGGAAGAGCCGCGATTCATCGTCGCTGACACGATGGATCTTTGGATTCAAACTACGCGCGCGGATCTGGATGCCTTGTTGCCGCGAGTCGACCTGTTAATTTTGAATGACAGCGAAGCGCGGGAGATGACGAAGGAAACCAGTTTGATTCGGGCCGGTCGAAAGATACGCGAATTCGGACCGCGCTATGTTGCGATCAAAAAGGGCGAACACGGCGCTTTACTGTTTGGCGAAGATGAATTTTTCAGCGCCGGCGCGTATCCATTGGAGGACATTCATGATCCCACCGGGGCAGGGGACACATTTGCCGGAGGCGTGGCCGGATACCTCGCGGCATATTCCAAACAAAACGTTACTTTTGAATCGCTACGCAAAGCGATGATCTATGGCAGTGTGATGGCGAGTTTTTGCGTGGAAGCGTTTAGCCTCGAACGACTGCGCAGATTGACTGAGCATGAAATAGCCGAGCGTTACCAAATGTTCAAAATGATGAGTCAGTTCGAGGTGTTTTCGTAAATTGACCAACATCGATGAGCTGGATAATCCGCGGAGCTCTGCTAATGATTTGGGGTCTCGCCTGGCCAATGATCGCCGCCGAAAGCGATTCGCCTGTTGGAAAATGGAAAACCTTCGACGATAAAACGGGCCGGGCAAAATCGATCGTGCGAATCAGGGAAGAAAATGGTGAGCTAACCGGCAAAGTGTTGGAGGTGCTTGAATCGCCGGCAGGCCCGCATCCGGTTTGCCGCCCATGCGAAGGCGAACGCAAGGATCAACCGGTCGAAGGCATGACAATTTTGTGGGGCGCTAAAAAGAATGGTGACGCGTGGGATGGCGGAGAGATCCTCGATCCCCAAAATGGCAGGATTTATCACGTGAGTCTCACGCTCCTCGACAACGGCCAAAAACTGGAGGTGCATGGCTACATTGGCATATCGGCGATTGGCCGAAGTCAGATCTGGCAAAGGCAGGACGAGCGTGATTAATGAAATGTAAGTTCGTCGCTTCGCTTTTGATCGCGGGATTCCTGTTGGCCGCGAACCTATCGTTGGCCCATTCCCCGTGGGTGACACTGCAGGGTGGCCATTACCTCATCTTAAACGTCCGAACGACGGCGACAGCTTTCACATCAGTGTCGAAGGGCACGAATACATTTTCCGGCTTTATTTTGTCGATGCCCCGGAAACGAGTGCTGAATTTCGCGACCGTGTGGAAGAGCAGGCAAAACACTTCGGCGTGAGCGCGTACCAGGTGCTCGAAGTAGGTGAGCTGGCAAAACAATTTGTGCGCGAGAAATTAAATGAGCCATTCCTGGTGCGGACGTGTTGGGAGGACGCCAGCGGGCGGAGCCGGATGCAGCGCTTCTACGCCTTTATGCAAACACGAACCGGCGACCTTGGCGAACAATTAGTCGAGAATGGTCTGGCGCGGGCTCATCCCGGAACGGCGAGGCCGGAAGGCCTGACATCCGCGGCGACCGAATGGCAGAAACTCCTGGGTTTGGAACAAAAGGCGCAGCGAGAGAAAGTTGGCGGCTGGGGAGCTAACGAGGACCGGATGGCTGTTCGCGCGCAACAAGCCGAGAGCGAAAAAGGAGTCGATCCATTCGACAAATTTTTTCATCCAGCTGGTGAACCGCAGCCAGCGGTAGCAGCAGGAACCCCTGCGAACTCGGCCGGGGTCGCGTCACTGCCTTCTGCCGAAACCACTCCCATCGCGCTGGCATCGGTCCAAACAAAATTGGATGTGAATAGCGCTTCACTGGCGGAGCTTCAGAATATTCCTGGAATTGGCCCGGTGGTGGCGGAGCGGATCATCGAGGCGCGGCCGTTCAAAAACGCCGACGACCTCCAACGGGTGAAAGGAATTGGCGCGGGTAAACGTTACGAGAAAATTCGCCCATTTTTCAATTAAGCCGCGGCTTCACGTCGCGCGCGCGGCTGTTTTTGCAAGATTAGTCGCTCTTAGGTTCGTCGCTCCGCGTACTGCGGCAAATCGTCGGTAATTGTGTCCCATGCGGCGCGGCATTCGACGAAGGTGTGAAATTGCGGCCGGATCCCCGGATCATCGTCAAACGCACCCATGCGAATTGAAACTTGATCGCCGTCCGGCCATTCGCCGCCAAACAAGCTCGAGCCGCAGTTGCGGCAAAACGCTTTCACCGCGCCGTCCCCTTTACCATAAACCTTGATCAATTCCTCACCTTGTAACAGGTGAAACTGTCGCCGCCACACCCGCGCCTGGGTGCACACCGCGGTCCCGGAATGTTTGCGGCAGCGATCGCAGTGACAATGATTCGCCTGAATAAAAGGAGACTCGACCTCGAATCTAACGCCGCCGCATAGACAACTTCCACGAATGCGTTCACTCATGCGGCAATGTAGCATGTGGTTTGCAGTCGAGTGTCTTTAGGGGTGCGGTGGCAAGCGAAGCGCGACACCGCTTTGGTGTCTTGATTTTTATCACCGAGGAAAGCGCCGTCGCCGCTTTGCTCTACCGGCGCAGTCCATAAAAGTGAGCGTTATCGGATTACTTTCTCGTACACAGCCTGCGTCTTGATCTTTGTGTATCCCATCGCCGGGTAAAAGACGTGGGCCTCGCTTCGTTTTGTATTGCTACGGACCGACACCGTTGCCACATCGACATTTTTTGCCCAGCGTTCGACTTCTGCAATCAACGCCCGCGCGATTCCCTTGCGCCGCG
>JBKPQI010000140.1:0-4584 GCA_046733975.1 Verrucomicrobiota bacterium | reverse complement strand
ATCCAAAATTTAGATGTCGATCTACCGACGCGTCCTGAAATACTACCGCGGGTTCCTGGGTCGTTCGCTTGTTGCGCTGGTGTTCTCTTTTGCGGCGACGGGACTTAACCTGCTAAAACCATGGCCACTCAAATTCATCGTCGATGGGGTGATCCCGCGCTTCAAGTCGGGAGCGCATGTCAGGTGGCTCGATTCTGGACCGGGTTGGATTCAGGATCCCAGAACGGTCGTTCTCGTGTTGTGTCTCGCTCTGGTAGTAGTTCAGGTACTGTGGGGACTGTGCAATTATATCAGCAACTATCTTTTCGTAAAAATCGGATTACAAGCGCTGCTTGATCTGCGAACCGAGCTCTACGCTCACCTGCAGCGACTCTCGCTCAAATTCCACGACACGCGGCGCTCGGCTGATTCCAGTTTTCGCGTCGCCTACGATTCGCAATCGATTCAGACGATCTACAACAAAGGCTTCACGAATATCGTCGGTTCGAGCGTGACCCTGATTGGAACGTTTGTCATCATGCTCCGGCTCGATTGGCAACTGACCCTGCTTTCGCTCGCAATCGTGCCGCTGCTCATCGGTACGATTTATTTCTTTGCCAAACGCATCCGCACCGAATCGACCACCATTCAGGAACAGGAGAGCGCGTTACTGACACAAACGCAGGAAGGGTTGAGTTCAATCCGAATGGTACACGCCTTCGGCCGCGAAGAATTTGAGGTGGCTCAATTTCACCGGCAGGCCCACGGCAGTTTGCAAGCGAACCTGCGCTACACCATGACGAACATGAAAAGTGCGCTTGTAATTAGCACGCTCATTCTGATCGGAACAGCGGCAATGTATTACCTGGGCACGATGCACGTGCTGGCGGGCACGCTTACTCTTGGCTCCCTGCTCGTATTTACGGCCTATCTCGTCATCCTCTATCAGCCACTTGAATCGCTGACTTACACTGCCTGGGCGATGGAAGGCGCAACGGCCGGCGCGCGGCGCTGTTTCGAGGTGCTTGATCGGCCGGATGACGTGGTCGATTCGCCCAACGCCGTCGCGATCAAAAAGACGAATGGCGCGATTGCATTTCAAAACGCGAGTTTCGGTTACGACTCCACCCGCGAAATTCTCAGCGCCATCAATCTGCAAATCGCCCCCAACCAGATCATCGGCGTTGTCGGAGGCACCGGAGCCGGCAAAAGCACGCTCATCAGTTTGGTGCCACGATTTTACGATCCGACTGCAGGGCGCGTTACGCTGGATGGTCGCGACATTCGCGACATCACCAAAAAATCTCTGCGCGAGCAGATCGCGATTGTCTTGCAGGACACGCTCCTCTTCTCCACTACCGTGCGCGAAAACATTGCGTATGGACGACCCGGCGCGACCGACGAGGAAATCCGCGAAGCGGCGCGGCGCGCCCAGGCTGATGAATTTATTTCAAAATTAGCCGATGGATATGACAACCAGGTCGGGGAACGCGGCGGGCACCTCAGTGTTGGCCAGCGTCAGCGCATCGGCATTGCGCGCGCTTTTTTGAAAAATGCGCCCATTCTTTTGCTCGACGAACCGACTTCCGCGCTCGATCCCACGACGGAAGCGGCCATTATGGACACGATCAAAGAATTAATGCGGGGGCGTACTACCATTATTATCACGCATCGGATCGCGACGATTCACGGAGTCGATCAAATCGTCGTGCTGGAAAACGGTCGTGTCGTGGAACAGGGACGCGGGCCCGAGCTGGTCGAACGCGGTGGTGTTTACGCGAAGCTCTACGCTTCAGGGAAATTTTCGACATGAGCACAAACCGTGTTGTAGGCGGTCAAGCCTTCGAAACAACTGTAGCCGCCTCGCTCGGTCTAGCTGTCGGCAGCGCAGACACGGCGGCAGAGCGCCGTGGCTACAACGCAGGGTCTCGTTTGCGCGTTGGCTTCTATGATTCGGTCGCGCGTCCCGGTCAAACTTCGATATGAGCAACGTTGGCGCCGACCGAAAGGTGGAGAATGATTGGTGGAGGGAGCCGATTCCGCCAAACGTTGAGTTCGGCGAAGGATTCTACTGCGAGAGCGCGCAGGTCTTTCGTTTTATGAGAAACAAAGCGCCGCACGCGCTGCGCTTCGGCCGTCACGTTTCATGTTATGCCGGATGTTCGTTTTCTCTCGGAGCAAATGGAACTGCGCTGGTAGGAGATTTCACCTTGTTGAATGGCGCGCTCGTGATGGCTGAAGAACGAATCGAGATCGGCTCGCATTGTTTGATCTCGTGGAATGTTGGCATCGCCGATTCGGATTTTCATCCGCTGGAACCGGCGCAGCGCTTAATCGATGCACATGCGCTCGCCCCTTTTTATAAAGATCGTCCGGAACGACCAAAACTGGAAACGCGGCCCGTGAAAATCGCCAACAACGTTTGGATCGGGATGAATGCAGTCATTCTCAAAGGTGTGACCATTGGAGAAAATTCTGTCGTTGCTGCCGGATCAGTGGTGGTGAAAAGCGTGCCGGCGAATACGGTTGTGGCAGGCAATCCGGCGGTAGCAGTAAAGACTTTTGAGCGATGAGCTTTTTTAACGCTCAACGCTCAACTGCTACCTTACCAGGATCATCCCGAGCGACAGCCGAGGGATCCCGCGGCGAAGTCTTTAAGGTAAGGCCGCGGGATCCCTCGACTTCAGTCGGGATGACGGGTCGGTCGGAAGCTCGGCGTCGTTGTGCGTTGCCGTTTCGATGAAACCGAAGCGTATCGTTGTGATGGGTTTCATGGGCTCCTGCCCGATCGCAGGCGTGATCTGGCAACATGTTCACTACATCGTCGGCCTGCAACGACTCGGTCACGAAGCCTATTATATCGAAGATTCCGCGCGGATTCCCTACAACGCCGAAAACTTCGATACCAGCAACGATTACACTTACGCTGCCAGTCTTCTAGCCCGGCTGGCCAATGAATTCGGTTTCAAAGATCGCTGGTCGTTCTGCGCTCGTTACCTGCCGGAGCTTCCCACCGCAGGTCTGCCATTAAAAAAAATTCGTCAGCTTTACAAATCTGCTGACGCGATTCTGAACATTTGCGGGACACAGGAATTCAATGACGACCTGCTAGCGAGTGATCGGATTCTTTACGTCGAGAGCGACCCTGGTGTGGAACAGATAAAGGTCGACCAGGGAGTCCAATCAACTATCGACTATCTCGGGCGACATCACGCGCTTTTCACTTTTGGCGAGAATGTCGGGACGAAAACGTTTCTGGTTCCGATTCACGGATTGAAATGGCTCCCAACGCGGCAGCCGGTCGTGACGGATCTATGGAATACGCGAAGCGGTCCGCCCGCCAAAGCAGTCTTCACGTCGATTGCCAATTGGTCGACCAGCGGATTGAAAGATATCACCTGGCGCGGCGAAAAATATCTGTGGAGTAAGTCGCGCGAATTCATTCGATTCGTTAACGCTCCAAAAGTAGCGGGCGAACCGTTTGAACTCGCGACCGATATCAAAGATGAAAAGACGCGGAAGCGATTTTCCAAGGCGGGCTGGCGATTTCGCAGCCCACATGATTTGAGCGTGAAGTACTGGGATTACCACCAATACATCCGTCGCTCGAAAGCTGAGTTCACGGTAGCGAAGGATCAATATGTGAGACTAAACACCGGTTGGTTCAGCGACCGAAGCGCGTGTTATCTGGCGGCGGGTCGGCCGGTGATTACCCAGGAAACCGGCTTCACCAAACTGTATGGTGACTGCGGCGGGCTCTTTGGTTTTCGAAAACTCTCTGAGATTGCCGAAGCAGTACGGGAGATTAATTCCGATTATCGTCAGCACTCGCAAGCAGCTCGCGCAATCGCGAAGGAAATTTTCGAAGCGGAGAAAGTTATCGCGTCGCTACTCGACCGCGCGGAAATTTAAGACAGGGATCCACCTGGCCCGGACAATCGATCCTCGTTCGCGATTCGCGAGTGATATTAAGGAGCGGCTGTTTCTCAACTGGCGACCATATTATGCGGCGGCTCTGCCGCCGACTTACTTTCAACGGCAGTTAGAAACAGCCGCTCCTTGATGCTCTTCCCTACTCCGTGCGCAATGCGACCATGGGATTTACCCGCGTCGCGCGACGAGCTGGAACGAAGCATGATAACGCCGCAACGAATGTCAGCATTCCTGCCACGGCCAGATAAATTGATGGTTCGAGCGCGTTTACCTTAAAAAGAATAGTTCGCAACGCCGTCGCAGCCATCACGCCCAGCAGAAGCGCTGCGCCACCCGCACCAAGAACCAGCCCAATGGCCAGCTGCCATGCGCCCTGGCTCATCACCAGGCGGAAAATGCGGGCGGCGTCCGCCCCTAACGCCATGCGGATACCAAATTCCTGCCTTCTCTGATTTACCGAGAACGTCATCACGCCATAAAGGCCGACGGCGGACAAAACAAACGCTACCACGCCGAAAATTGTGAACAGCGTCGCGATGATGCGATTGCCGCTAAGAACTTCCTGGTGGAATCGAGCCGGCGTTCCCGGGAAATACGTCGGCAGATTGGAATCGAGCTCAGCGACGGCGTTTTTTAGTGCTGGACCGAGAGTATCTGCGCGCTGTCCCGGAC